>JAGUZN010000204.1 GCA_020060775.1 Armatimonadota bacterium | reverse complement strand
TTCCTGCGCGCCGAACGCACCGGCCGCGACGACGGAGTGACAAACGAGGACGCGGTGGAACTCATCTTCTCACCGCAGTACTGGCAGGTAGCGCACCACCGCGACCCCGGGCCCTGGCAGGAGTATCGGTTTCTGTTGAATGCCGCCGGCGGCTACACCTCCGCGCAATACGGCCCCACCGGAGCCAACCCCGCCTGGGATGTCGAACGGCAGGTAGCGAGCACCGTGGGGGCCGATGGCTGGCAGTTTGAGGCGCGCATCCCGCTGGCCGCCTTTGGAGCAACGCCCGCACCCGGCGCGCGCTGGGGTCTGCAACTCGGCCGTATCTGGAAACACCTCAAAGACGAACATAATGTGTGGGCGTGGGGGCGGCGCGATCACCCCGAGCCTGATAAGAAACGCATGTATCCCGGCGAGGTCGGCGGTCCTCCCGTACCCTTCCAACCTGACCCAACGCGCCGTCTGCACCTGCAGCCGGATGCGGAATCACCGATCGCCACTTTCGGCGTCCTGCAGTTTGCCGGGGAGGCAATGCCGGTGGTGCGAGTGGAGCAACTCGGCGCCCTCGCCAACAACGTGATCGACTTTCGTGCCACCCTCGTCAATCCTGCGGCCAAAGAGCAACAGATTACGGTGAAACTCTTCACCGATACCGACGCAACGCTGTACGACAAGACCATCACCCTGCCCGCAAGTGGAACGATGGAAGTCACCAAACAGCAGCAGATCACGGACTACGCCACCTCGCTGCTGACCTGTGAGATGCGCGACGCCGGCGGCCAACTCATCCACCGGACCGCCGTGCCGTTCTTCATCGAGCAGAAGTTCGGCGTGCGCGTCGTCCAACTGCCCAACCTCGAGCAGTTCCATGTGCAACTTGACCTCGGGGCCATGGCCCATGTGCCGGTTGATGAGCTACGCGTGGACCTCCAATTGGCCGATAAGGATGGTAAGGCGGTATATGCCAAACGCGATCAGCAGGTCAATGCTTACCTCTCCATCATCGAGGGTTCCTCGAAAGGCGTCACCGAGGGCGACTACACCCTGTCCACCGTCATCCGCCGTGGGGGAGTGGTGTTGGCACAGGAGCAGAACGCATTCACCAAAGTGGCGAAAGCCCCCTGGTATGACAACCGCTACGGTTGCGAGGACGTGGATCGGGATATCGTACCGTATCCCTGGACGGAGATGGCCGTGGCCAATGACGCCGTACAGGTGTGGGGACGGCAGTACCAGTTTGACCAGCGCCTGTTGCCCGCACAGATCACTACGCTGGAGGCTCCCATGCTGCGCGCGCCGATACGCTTGCTGATGACACTGGCGGATGGCAGCACGGTTGACACCTCGACGGCGAAGGCGAAAGCCAGCTGGCCTCGCAAGAACAAGACGAGAGTAGAAAGCATCCGTACCCAGAGCGCACCGCAGGTCGCACTAAAGAATACCCTGTGGGCGGAGTACGATGGCCTGCTCTGGAATACGCTGACGATCACCCCCAAGGACAAGACCACCATCACGTCCATGATCGTGGAAATCCCGCTGACGCAAGCGTTTTCCGATGTCATCAAAGCCGGAGGCCACCACACCACCGGCACCCTGAAAGCAGAAGGCTATCACGGCGGCTGGGGCATACCCTGGATCGGCAACGGCGATGGCGGCGTGCAGATATTCCCCCCCAGGCCATTGAATGTCAAAGATGACCGCCAGGTGCTGCACATCGAGTCGGAGGACGGGGCGGCAACCATCCGGCTGGTACTCATCGATGTGCCGACCGAGGTGGATGCGCCGCGCGAATTTACCCTGGGCCTGGCCGCCACCCCCTTGCGCCCCAAGACCTGGCGCACGCCGGAATACACCTCCTATCGTTTCCGCGTGGGCCAGGGTGGCGGAGGAGCCTGGTATCCGCCGGAGCACGAATTCCTGCCAGCCGCCGATATCGGACGATCGTATCGCGGCAAAGGCGAAATCCTGTACGCGTGGACCGCATCGCTCAATATTCGGCCGGATCATGCGGGCACCGATGACTTCGCCCTGTATGGGTCAGAATGGATGACTGACATCTTCCAGCGTCCCACCGAGGGGATGATCAACCCGACGGTGGCCTCGAAGAGCTTCCGCGATTTCTACCTCTGGCGCTACTGGCGTTATCAGCAGAAGTATGGGTACCGTGGGCTCTACTATGACAACCCTGGTGGTCCCATGCTTGATCTGCGGGAAATCCTGAGGCGTCTCTACCACATTACCCTCAGTAATCCTAACTTCGATGCCCGCGACACCGATATCGGGCTGGCGTCGAACGGCGCCTACAACATGGCGTTCAGCGCTTTCGTGACTTACCAGTGGAACGGCGAAAACCTGAACTCCGTGCTCGGGCCGAACGACACCTACCGCGGCATCCTCGACCCCGGCGTCTTTCGCGCCGAGTACATGGGCCACAATTTCGGCTGGCCGGCGCGCCTGCTCGGCCAGGGACGCGTGCGCCGTGCAGCCGTAGAGGCGGCGGGAGGTCCGGAAGCCGTGCAGGATCACGTCGACGGCCTGGTGCTGCTGCATGATACGGCCACCCCGGATATGATGCCCTGCTGCATTGTGCATGACGGCAGCCAGATCAATCAGGTGACCAATCGGTTGTACGAGGCCATCAAGCGACACAACTTCTACCACTGGGTGTACCAGTTCACGCCCTACTGGCAACAGCAGCTCGTGACCCTGCCGCAGGAGAAAATGTACGCTTCCTGGTATATCGCACACCCATCCAAACTCGCGGGCGGGAAGCCCGATCTGGCCAACTACTTCGCGATGTATCGCCACCTGCCCCGCCACATCCAGCAGCGCCTGCAACAGGACGTCGTCAAGGCGCGTGACGAACTGGCAGGCATGAAGGACAAAGCGATCCTCATCGTCTACAACGACAGTGAGTGGGAAGGCGAGATGCGCTTGAAGCCTGACTGGACGAAACTCGGGCTGGGTGCACCGGAGACCTTGATGGCGGAAAACGCCGTGCACTCGACCGGATTCCGGCTGGAGAAGACCGGCGAGAAGGACAAGGATGGTAAAGAGGTCGAAAAGGCCGCCTTCTTCGAACGACCGGAAGAGGGTGCGAAGATCGAGAATGGCGCACTCGTCTTCCCGATGACAAAATACAACTACCGCATGATCGTCATCGAAAAACGGTAACCCGCCTGCGGTACATCGTTATACCTCGGAAACGCACGCCCGGAGCCTGTCCAGACTTCGGGCGTGCTGCAGGTATCATTACTGTGGGATTTCCACTGGTGCAACAGCACCGAAGGGAGCCCAGCGGCCCGGCTCTCCCGCCTCGATACAAATCCACCCACGCCAGGCTTTCGCCGGGGTTCCCGGATCGGGATCGATATTCAGGATGGCATCCCCTTTCGCCCATACGCCACTGCTCGGTGGCGCAGTGCCCGGGGTATTGCGGCGATCGACTACATACGGCTCCAGGATGCGCGCGTTCTGTGGGTGCCTCGTGCCATAGTGGATGATCCGGCCGTAACGAGTGATGCCCTCGCCGGTGAAGCCAAGAGACGTTTTATCGATGAACACTGTGCCTTGATCGACTATCGAGGCCATCGATTTCGCTCCCAGCGATACACCGCCCCAAAGTGAGCAGGCGATCAAGTGCAAAGGCACCGGACGATCGTAAATCACGGAAAGCGGAATGGGGTTCTCGAGCTGTTGACGCACCTTGGCAACCATCCAGCTGCCGGCATAATGGCGCACGCCCTGTAAGATGGTGGGATAGTTCACTGAACCGTGAGTACTATCCGTCCACTCGGGCGCCTGGGAACTGGTGGCGAGAAATGGGCCTTCCCATTCGCTCCAGGCTTTGATTACTTGGATACCACCACCGTTCACCTGTATCGCCGCCCCGCGCACATCCTCACCGCCGTCAGACATATTGATTACCATCAACTCACCGCTTTCGACCAGAATGCCATGCCTGGCCCCCTTCACGCCACGAAGCCACAAATTCTCAAAGGTGATGTCGCATAAGTTGCCCGACTTGGCGACGATGCCGCAATCAGAAAACTGCGTGACCGTCACATCGCGGAACGATAGCCCCAGGATGTCCGGGCCATTATCGGCAAAGTCGCCAAGTTTGATGCCGGTGGCGACATTGGCGATATTCAGATGCGAGAATGAGGTGAACTTAAAGAACCCGCGCGCCTTGTTCTCCGGACCAATGCGAATACCGGTCACCCCGCGGCTGGTCTTGCCGATTGGGGGCAGCTTGTACTGGCTAACCATTCGCGCGATATCGACATCGTCCATACCTGTCATCGACAGGTTCTCGACGCGCAGGCTATGGCAGGAGCGGAACTCGAACATGGTGCCGTTATCCGGGCCCAACCAGCGGAAATAATGATTGACCGGCAAGTTCCGCGTTCCGCTTACCGGCGTCTCGCACCTGATCACGCAATTCCAGCGTTCAACGACGCGGATGGTTTTGGAAATGCCGTAGCAGACCGGAGGGCGAGGGATATAGAGGATGCCGCCAGGATGCGATGCGGTTACATCCTCCTTGTACGTTGTTGGCGGCAGTGCGTCGATGGCACGTTGAATAGCCTCGGTCTCATCACTGCCGTCGCCCTTCGCATAATCGGCGAGGTTGATGACATACGGCGATGCGGTATCCAGAATTTTGGCCTTCCCCATTTCTTCGGGAATAGTCGGCTCTGCACTCCGTACTGCAACACAGGATAACAGTATGGCTACCACGAGGATACCGCACGGCAGACGGCTTAGCATGATCAATTCTCCTTTCTATCGCCTGGCGCTGCAGCGTGATGAGTTGTCCAATACAGGAAATGTTTCGCTGCTGACGCGACAGTTGCACACAGTGATGCATGCGCTGTGAGCACGGGGCGTCACGGAACACCTGGAGGCGTGGTGTGGTGACGCCCCGTGAGGGATGGCATCCAACGGTATCTCTCCGTTACAAATCGTATTTAGCACGCAAGTAATGCTCGACCAGCGAGAGCTCCAGGGTGGTGAGTGCCGGCGTATAGAGTAAATATTCGGGGATGTCGACCCCGGCCTGGTACACCCAGTTGTACGTCGGCCAGCAGCACTCTCGTACTCCCATGCGAAACCGTTCAAGGAAGAACTGATAGCGATTCTTCACACGCCAGTCGATGCTGGATGGAGCGTTAACCAGCGTGTGATCTTTCGCGTACACCTTCCCATTGCGGATCGCATCTTGCACGCCGCCTTCCCGCAGAGACACGCCCACCGCATGCCAGGTATTGGCGGTCATCACGCCCGGGAACGTCGGATCTGTTGTTGCGTCCCAGCCGTAGGCTGACGTCATGATCCCGTTGTTACCGCTCATATACATCTCAATACCGGTGGAATGCGCATTCGCATCGTGATTGGGGTTGTCGGCATTCGGTCCGGTAAAGATCGGGAGGACATATGTTCCAGTAGTCGGTGTATTGAACACTATGAGGAACGAGGCACTCTGGGCATAACGCGGCTTTAAATTGTTAGAACACATGGAAGAGCCCGTTGTGGCAAAACGCACAACCGGTTTACCGTTCAGCACGTTCGTGTAATAGCGAGGACAGACGAGGTTGAAAATGTTCCAGTAGTTCGTCAGGTCATTGCCGCGCCCGCTGTTATCTTTCCACTGGTTAATGGCCGTGTTGTTGACAATGCCCTCGATGGCATCAGCCTTAACCCAGAGCGTCAGGCCTGCACGCACCGGCAGTTGGATACTGGTGGGCTCATCAGCGTTGGGAAGTTTGAAGATGGCCACATGACCATCGACGTAACTGCACAACAGGCGACCACTGTGGCGGGAGTCAAGGTCATCCACGCTGTAGGCGCAGTTATCGTAGGTCGCACTGATTCTCCCCGCAGCTGTTGTGGCCGCATGCTGGCCGTCGGCCGTCATCAATTGTGCCTCCGGGTTAGGGAAATCGCCCAGAGCCCGGCTGGAGAGGCCGGCGTTATACACATAGGCGTTAGCGATCTTCTTGCCCTTGGTGGGGCACATGAGGATGTTGCGGTCCACGTTGATCTCCGGCCACACGCTGGACTCGTCCGGAAAAATCTCATCATGGTCCTGCACCCACATGAGGATCGCCACGGCGATCTGCCGCTGATTGTTCAGACAGCTCGACTGGCGGGCTTTCTCCCGCGCTTTGGCGAACACGGGGAAGAGAATGGCGGCCAGAATAGCTATTATGGCGATGACTACCAGGAGTTCAATGAGGGTGAACCCTCGTGTTTTCGGTACGGCACTCATATGACCTCCTCCTTAATAAGGCATTGGGCGTGCTCGACGTGACTCGCTCATCGATGTAACAGTTTACATTCCGTTATGAAAGCACACCTACCCAACGGATACCACAATTATCCAGCCAGGGTCTTTGAGCGTCAATCCAGTACTGAAAATAATTCCGTAACATGTCACGGTGGAGTTACTGCTGCAGCGAAGCCTTCCTACGCAGGACGCAGGAAGGCTTCGCATACACTGACATGGGTACCGACCAAGCAGAGATCACGCCATCGGCAAGATTGTCGCCGTCCAATACTGCTCTGCTCGGGCCGTTACCGGCCACACCGCCTGCTGCCCATGCTCGCTCTCCGCCAGCACATAGTATTCGATGGCTGGCGTTTCGGCAGGGAACGCCGGGAGCACCGCGTGGTAGCCAAAGCGGAAGCGTCGCAACATCGGCGCCTCCAGCCAGGCCTTTGCACCCACCGGGCGGTAGCGCAGTGTCACCGCGCGTACGGCGTCATCGGGCGGCTGCGGCACGATGACGCGCACTTCCTGCGCCCGGCCGGCATCCAGTCCGTAATCCTGGTGGATACCCAGCACGCGTAACGATTGTAACGGCAATCCATAGCGCACGATGATCGGATGGCTGTGCGGCCCCTCCCGACCGGCCTCGTTCACCGCCCGCACAACGTACTCGTACACGCCGGGTTGCGATGGACAATCGAGGAAGGCGCAGTTATGGCGCAACTCCACCGGCGCAATCGGTCTCGCATTCACTCGCGTATACTCTCCTTCGCCCTCGCGACGCCGGTACAGGTTGAATCCACTCGCCGTTGCCACCGGCTGCCACTTCACCAACACGCCCTCGGCATCGATACGCGCGTGTAATTCTCGTGGCGGGACGGCGCAGAGAAAGGCTTCCGCCCGTCGCAGGATCCCCCAGTATGCCGGCATAAGTTTGACATTCAGTAATGTCAGCACGGCCCACTCGCACTGCGTGGTCAACTTGCGCGCCTGCGCCTGCAACATGTCAGCAATGCCGGTCGCCACGATGCGTTGATAGGCCTCCGTGCCGTACAACTGTGCGCGCGCCTCCTCGCCCTGCTCACGGCACTGCTGTGCCAGTGCCAGCTTTTCCACCACTGGACCGGGCTCGGACAGTGCCACCGTCGCGCGGTCGAGCGCAAACTGCACATCAATGGTATTCAGTAAAAAGGTGAAGCGTTCTGCCCGCACGCCGGGCTCCGCGGCTTCAGCCTGCTGTGCAGCCTCAACAATGCGTGCCCGAATCGCCGCGAGCTCTTCGGTGCGCCGGGCATGGTCCGCATGGTGCGTCAGATGATGCAGCGGCAGCCAGACGATATCGACCTTCGGCCAGGTTTGATCCGGATTATCGACGCCATACAGCGCTTGACGGATGTCAAACACCTCTTCCTCGATGGCAATGAGCGCTGGACGCACCGCCGGTGAGACCTCTCCCTCTGCGATGTCGCGCAAACGCCGGGCAACATCGGCGAACCGCTCGGCCACCTGCGGACGACCATCGCTGATGAAAAACT
>JAGUZN010000108.1 GCA_020060775.1 Armatimonadota bacterium | reverse complement strand
GAAGTTCGGCATTGGCTTCAAAGCGCCCAAGAGCGGGACCATCTCGCAGATCACCATGCAGTGGAAGCGCAGCAGCGGCTACGGCAATGGCAACTACGGCACGTATAACTTCGAACTGCACACCAACGGTTCGAACAACTACGCGTCCGGCAATGTCGTTGCGCGTGCCACGAACGTCAATCCAATCACCGCGATGGACGGATATGTGGACGGTGCCTTCCACTTCCCGATCAGCGCGACGTTGACCGCCGGTCAGGTCTACCACCTGGTCATCACCAACGTGGCGAGCAATCCGAGCACCAACTGGTCCTCGCCGAACACGTTGATGACCCGGGTGAAAGCCTGGGGCGATTTCAGCGATCCACGCGGCGCCGTCTATGAGAACGGCTCCTGGAAGCCGTGGACCTCGCGCGACAATCTGTTCAACACGTCGGGTGGCAACTATGTGAATGGTTCGCATGTGCCCGTCATGTTGACTTGGTCGGATGGCTCCATCAGCGGCGATCCGTACTACTCGTCGGCCATCAGCGGCGGCGCCAAGTTCTATGGCTCCTATAAGGCCGGCCAGTATATCGTGTGGGATCGCGCCACCACCACGATCTCCAAAGTCGGGATCTCGGTGGGCAAACGCGGCACGCCGGGTGCGTTGATCTATCACCTGGAGAAGGTAGGCAGCGGCGATGTCGCCAGCGGCACCATCGCCACCGCAGGCCAGGTCGGCAGCACGCCCACCTGGGTGTATGCCAGCCTGCCGTCTCCGGTGACGCTCACGCAAGGCGCCACGTACCGCCTGTGGTTCGAATCGCCGAGCAGCAACAGCAGCAGCCACTACTACCAGTACATCCCGTACGGCGAAAACCGTCCGGCGATCTGGCTGGAAGGCAGCTGGGGCGGCACGAAGAGCCACTACACGACGAGCAGTGGCAGTAGCTGGAGCACGAACCGCAATATGGATCTGACCTTCGACCTGCAATAAGGCGGAGATTGATCCCTGATCGCCTGACGCCGGGTGGCCTCTACGCCGCCCGGCGTCTTTGCCTGTCGGCTTTGACACAACCCGCCGGCGTCACTACAATGGTACGGCTCGGAAGCACGGCGTCCAACTTCCGAGAGGGTATGTCATGTCAGATTCACCACTTGTTGTATTGCTTAAAATTGCCGCCATGTTCCTGGTTTTGCTGGTAGGGTGGCTGGCACGCCGGCGGAATCTGCTCTCCACCGAAACAACATCGTCGTTAAGCCGTTTCGTGGTGGACATCGCCATGCCGGCGATGATCTTCACGCAGATGCTCAAGACGGTGAACCCCCAGCAACTCCTCGCCAGTTGGTACCTGCCCATTACCGGCGCAGGGCTCATTATCATCGGCCAGGTGGTCGGCATGGCCACGGCGCCGTTTTTTACGCGTGGAGGACACCGGCCCACGTATATCTTCCTCTCTGCGGTGAGCAACTGGGTGTACATCCCGCTGGCGATCGCCGGTGGCCTTTTCGGCGATGCGGGGATAAATGTCGTGCTGATGAATAACATTGGCGCGCAGATCACGCTGTGGACGCTGGGCGTGTGGATCATTCGCGGCGCCAGGCCGGACAAGGAAGCCCTGGGGCACCTGGTCACCAACCCCGGTCTGGTTGCCACCTTGCTCGGCATTGTGATTGCCGTGTTCATCCCGGCTTCGCGCTCGCTGGAAACGATCACCCAGGGCCCCCCGTTGGCGATCACGGCGGGGGCCATCGTGCAGGGATTAGCCATGGTCGGCAGCCTGACCATTCCGCTGTCGCTGGTGGTGACAGGCGCGCAACTCGGCAGCCTTGACCTTTCGGATCATCGGCCCTCGCCCGCCCTCACCGGCGTGCTGGCCAGCCGGTTAGTGCTGGCGCCACTGCTCACTATTGCCCTGATCAAAGGGATTGCGTTCGCCGGCTTCACCATCCCCGAGGTGCCGCGCATGGTGCTCTACATCATCGCGGCCATGCCGGTCGCCGTCACTTGCAGCATCTTCACCGAGCGCTTCAACGGCGATGTCTCCCTTGGCGCAAAGGCCATCTTCTATAGTACGCTGTTGAGCATCGCCTCAGTGCCGATATTCTATGTCCTGATTCGGCATTTCCGCTACTGACGTGTTGTATCCCCACTGACCTCATGCGTGCTTCTGCATCCCACCAATCTGTGCCGCGCTCACTTTGCACAGCGGCAGTACAGTGCCGTGTATGAAGTGATGTACTTTTTTTTTCTCACAATGTCGGCACTGGACCGTGAGAAATGGTAGCCCACGGCGTTTTGTGGGAATAAGCGATGTGTGAATGGGTACGTCCATCATGAGGGAAAGCCATGTTCGCAGGACGTCATGTACTCGTAGTCGAGGATGACCCTGAACAATCAGTGTTATTTGCCAGGGTGCTCGAGCGCGCGGGTTACGCAGTGACCGCAGTCGCCGATGGTGAGACCGCACTCGCGATGCTTCAGCGTGGAGCATTCGACCTGGTGCTCTCGGACTATCGGCTGCCGGGAATGAAGGGCGACGAGCTGATTGACGAGATTAAGCAGCGGGGCGTACGGGTGAAAACCGTGCTGATGAGCAACCAACTCGGCATTCGGGACACCGCGTGCGGGTGTTGCGCCGACGGCTGCTACCCGAAAGGGGATATCCACCAACTCGTCACGCTCGTCGGCAACCTGCTACATTCCGGGAGTGCGGTCGTGAGCTGACAACGGGCTCGAGGGAGAATATCACGGGACGGCTCTGTAGAGAACCGCCCCGTGATATTGTGGTCATCATGCAGCCATCAACGCCGCCAGCCGCTCAGCCAGTGCCGCGCGGCGGTGCTGGAGTTCTGCGAGGTCAGCGCGAGCTTTCTCTACCACGGGTGGCGGAGCCTTGGCGACGAAGCTTTCACTCCCCAGACGCGCCTCCATTTTGGCAATCTCGCTGTCCAGTTTCTGCACATCCCGCTGCAGTTTTTCCATCTCGCGCGCGCGTTCCTCGGGCGACTGCTCGCGCGTGATGCCGATGCCGATGGGGTGTTCCTGCCAGAACAGTTGCTCGCTGATCCCCTCGGCAGCTTCCACCACCGACAACAACTCGCCGCGGGCAAGCGTGAGAATCACCGACTCGCTGGCCATCACCACATCGCGGACGTGCGCATGGCCGGTCGCCAGCACAATCGTCACTTTCTGCGCGGGTGGCACTCCCTGATCGGCGCGCAGTTTGCGCACGCCGACAATCAAGTCGCGCACCAGGTCCATCTCACGTTCCGTGTCGACATCGCGCAGGGAGGATTGCATGGCAGGCCAGGCGGAGATCATGATGCTCTGCCGTGCGCCTTCGCTATGCGGAAGTTGTTGCCAGATCTCTTCGGTGATGAATGGCATGAAGGGATGGAGCAGGCGCAACGCATTGTCCAGTACGAAGGCCAGCGTGCTGCGTGCGGCATCGGCCACTTCAGCAGCATCACTGCGCAAAGCGGGTTTTGCCAACTCCAGATACCAGTCGCAGAACTCGCTCCAGAAGAAGTCGTACAGCATCTGCGTCGCCTGGTCGAGCCGATAGTTTTCCAACGCATTGGTGACGCCTTCCACCGCCGCCGCATACCGCGAGAGGATCCAGCGGTCGGCCGGCGTCGCCGGACGCGCCGCGGCCTGCGTGTCGTCGGTGAGATTCATCAGCACAAAGCGGCTGGCATTCCAGATCTTGTTGGCGAAATTGCGCCCCTGCACGAAGAAGGGGAAGGAGCGGCCCTGATCGGGACGCGCGGGGTCCCAATCCGCATCGCGCTGCTCCTGCAGGCGCACGTCCTGCGTTGCGGTGGCCATGCCGCACAGGCCGAAGCGCGTGGCATCGGTGCCGTATTTGTCCATCAACTCCAGCGGGTCAACGCCGGTGCCCAGCGACTTCGACATCCGCTTGCCTTCGAAATTCTGCACCGTCGGATGCACGTACACACGGTAGAAGGGGATGCCCTGCATCGGCGCCTGCGGCAGGAACTCCATGCCGCTGAAGATCATGCGCGCCACCCAGAGGTACAGGATGTCGCGGCCGGTGATCATCAGATCGGTCGGGTAGAAATAGTCGAGTTCCGGTGTCTCATCTGGCCAGCCCAGCGTGGCAAACGGCCACAGCGCGGAACTGAACCAGGTGTCCAACACGTCGGGATCCTGCGCGAGTTCGCTCCCCGGGCACTGCGGACAGGTGCCGGGCGGGTCCACCGCGGCGAAGGTATGGTTGCAGGCGACACAGGAATAGACGGGAATACGGTGCCCCCACCAGAGTTGGCGGGAGATGCACCAGTCGCGGATATTCTCCAGCCATTCCTCGCTGTAGCGGGCAAAGCGCTCAGGTTGGTATGTCACCAGTCCTTCGCGGATCGCCTTGAGCGCGTGTTCGGCCAGCGGCGCCATGTTCACAAACCACTGTTCCGAGAGCAGCGGTTCAATGGTCGAGGCGCAGCGCGCGCAGGTGCCCACCGCGTGCAGATGCTCCTGCACCTCCACGAGCAATCCTAACGCCTCCATCGCCTTCACGATGGCCTCGCGCGCTTCGTAGCGGTCCATGCCGGCAAAGCGGCCGGCGTCCTCGGTCATCCGTCCGTCTTTGCCGATCACTACCGGAGCGGGCAAGGCGTGGCGCAGGCCCATTTCCGCGTCATTGGGGTCGTGCGCCGGCGTCACCTTCACCGCGCCGGTGCCGAATGATGGATCAACATAACCATCGGCAATGAGGGGAATAGGACGGTCCATCAGCGGCAGCATGACCTGCGTGCCGACGAGGTGGCGATATCGCTCGTCATCAGGATTCACCGCCACCGCCGTGTCGCCCAGCATCGTTTCCGGGCGCGTGGTGGCCACCACCACGCTACCATGCCCATTGGCGAGGGGATAGCGGAAATGCCACAACGTGCCCTGGCGGTCTTCGTGTTCCACTTCGAGATCGGAGATGGCGGTCTCGCAGCGCGGGCACCAGTTGATGATGCGCGTGCCGCGGTAGATCAACCCCTTGTTATAAAGGTGTACGAACGCGGTGCGCACGGCTTTGGTGTAGCCAAGGTCGAGGGTGAAGCGTTCGCGCTCCCAGTCGTAGGACGCCCCGAAACGTTTGAGCTGGCGCAGGATGGTGCCGCCGTAATGCTCTTTCCACAGCCACATGCGATCGAGGAACGCCTCGCGCCCGATGTCATACTTTGACAGGCCTTCGTCGGCAAGTTGCCGTTCCACCTTCATCTGCGTGGCGATGCCGGCATGATCCGTGCCGGGCAGGCAGAGGGTCTCCTTGCCGAGCATGCGCTGCCAGCGGATGATCGCATCGTGGATTGCATGCTGCAAGGCATGGCCCATATGCAACTCGCCGGTGACGTTGGGAGGAGGAATGGTAATGCAGTACCGCGGACTCCCCGGCGTCACCTGCGCGCGGAAGAGGCCCTGCGCTTCCCAGTAGCGCATCCATTGCTCTTCAACGCTGCGTGGTTCGTAAGTGGTCGGCAGGATTCTGCTCATGATTGCGACGGCTCCATCAGGTAACAGCCACCGGAACAGCATGGTACCGGTGGCGGATACACTATAGCATACGGGGGGGATAGCGGCAAGGAAATCGGGCGGTACGAATGGTGATACGGGGCGGCTCGCCAACATTTCCCACCGCACATGCGCATGATAGGCGCAATCGTCCACTCGGGGGTCCATTGCCGTGCGGAGCAGGCTATTGACTCTCTCGAGGATTTCCGGATAATTGGGAGGAGACTTGCCAGGGCATGAAGCCCGAAAGGAGCCAGCACGGTGCATCGCTTGATTCTGCTCATCGGATTATCCTGCCTGTTCTGCGTGCCTGCACTCGCGCAGACGGCCACACCAGCCACGCCCACGATCGCCCCCATGGTGATGGAGGCGCCGCTCCGCGGCATTGTGACGGTAGGCGGCGGTGACGGTTGCTTCAACAGCAGCATTGGCCAGGTTGACTACGTGAATCTGGGCGCGGAAGTGATCATCCTCCGGGGAAACATGATCATCGGGCGCGGCCAGGTCATCCGCTTGAACCGGCTCGACTCGGTGGTGAAGTTATTCCCCGAGTTTGGCGCCGCGCGCGTCCTGACCGGCGATACTGTGCTGGTGCGCTATAATCCGCCGGCCGCGGTGGAGTGCGATCTGCCTTTGGGCGAAGATTTCATGGAGCCGGACAAAGATATTGTCGCCGTATTCACGCTGGCGGTGATCTACGGCATCGCTGAAGCGATCTTTGACTGAAGCGAATCAGCCCACAGTCGATGTTGGCGATGCTTCGCGCAACTGGTGCGCCGGCGTGAACGCGAGGCGGATCACCATCACGGTGCTGATGATGCTGGTCAGCGTCGCGGCCGCGGTAATCATGTACATCACCATGATCTGGTAGCGCACGGCCTGTGTAGGATCCTGGCCGGCGATGATTTGCCCGGTCATCATGCCCGGCAGCGACACCACGCCCACTACCAGCAGCGCATTCACGCTGGGGAGGATGGCAGTGCGCAGTGCATCGCGTCGCAGCGGGTGCACCGCTTGCGCGGCGGAGGCGCCGAGCGCCAATGCCGTTTCCACCTCGCGACGGCGCGCGTGCAGATCGCCGGCCAGGCGCGTCACGGCCAGCGTGGCAGCCGTCATGGCATTGCCGATGATCATGCCGGCGATGGGCAACACGTAGCGCGGGTCGTACAGCGGGCGCAGATGCAGCACGGCTCCGGCAATGAAGAGCAGAACCAGCATGCTGCCGCTGACAATGGCCACCGTGTAGATGGTGTGTTTGTTGACGACCGCCTCCCGCGTGCGCCCGACCGCCGTATGCACCGCGACCCCCAGCATGAGCATGAGGGCGAGGACCACCCAATACCAGGCGCCGTCCTTGATGATATACGCCAGCACGTACCCCATCACCATGAGCTGCAGGAACGAACGGATGCCGCCGATAATCAGATCCCGGTGGACGCCGAGCTGCAGGTGCCAGGTGAGCGCCATGCTCGCGAATAACAGTAGCGCCGCAATACCCAGATCGAAATAGCGAATATCCACCGTCTCCGTCATGCTTACGATTCCTCCAACACCATGCCGCCCCGTACATCGGAAGCAAGCGCCGATGCGGCATCGGGAAACAGCGCAACGCGTCCGGCATCTACCAGCGCCGTGGGGCAATTCAGACGTTCGAGTACGTGGCGCGCGTGAGTGACGGTGATGAGCGTCATACCCGTCTCCACATTGCGGCGCAGCAGCAAATCCACGATGAGGTGTGCGCTCTCCTCGTCCAGGGCGGAGGTCGGTTCATCGAGCAATAGCGCCGTGGGCGAGAGCGCCAGGGCGCGCGCCAGCGCCACGCGTTGCTGTTGCCCGCCGGAGAGCTGCTGCGCCCGGCGTCCGTAGAAATCCTCCGGCAATCCCACCTCGCACAACAGGGCAACCCCGTCCTCCCTGGTGAGTGTCTGCTGTTGCCAGCGCAACGGGTAGGCCAGATTTTCTCCCACCGTCACGTCGAATAGATGGGGTTGCTGGAAGAGCATGCCCACGCGCCGCCGCAGGATGATGGGGTCGTAATCGCGCAGGTCGGTCCCGGCGAAGAGCACACGCCCGGCTGATGGATCATCAAGCCGGTTGAACAGGCGAAGCAGGCTGGACTTGCCCGATCCCGAAGGGCCGTACAGCGCCAGGCGCCCCCCGGCCGGAACCGTCAGGGAGACCTGTTCGAGGACGCGAGACGTGATTGGACGACCCTCCCGCAGCACGGGACGATCAATGGCCACGTCATCCAGAACGAATAATGCTTCAGCGACAGACACTGGTGCGACTCACTCGATGGCATCATACCCCGGACAGGGCATCGCCTACCAGAGATGATTATCCTTGTTGCTGCGGGTAGTTGACCACATGGATCGGATGCCCGGCGAAATAGGCGTGAATATTCTCAATGGTGGTGTTGAGGATGCGCATATGCGCTTCTTTGCTGTAAAAGGCGATGTGCGGGGTGATGATCACCTCCGGGCGGCGCAGGAGAATATGTTGGCGAATGAGCATGCGTAGTTGATCGCCCGCCTCCGGCGCGCGCACCACGCGCTCTTCCTCTTCAATCAGTTCCTCGCCCTCAATCACATCGAGGCCAGCGCCGGCGATGATGCCCTGATCCAGGCCATCAATCAATGCCTCGGTGTCGATCAATCCGCCGCGCGCCGTATTGATCAGCAGCACGCCGCGCTTCATCTCGCCGATCGTGTGCGCATTGATCATGTGGTGGGTCTTGGCATTATACGGGGCGTGCAGGGTGATGATATCGGCATTGGTGAAGAGCGTATCAAGCGGCACGTATTCGAACCCCAGCACTTCGGCGATGAGGTGGTTCTCCTGTACATCGAAGGCGATCACGCGCATGCCGAATCCCTTCGCAATGCGGATGACGTGCAGGCCGATGCTGCCGGCGCCCACCACGCCCAGCGTCTTATCTTTCAGATCAAATCCTTCCAGCCCTTCCAGCGAGAAATCGCTGGCGATCGTGCGCTGGTACGCTTTGGAAATTTTACGGGAGAGCGCCAGCATCAGACCAAAGGTGTGCTCGGCGACAGTGTTTTCCCCATAGCGCGGCACATTGGCGACCGGGATGCCGCGGCGGTTGCACTCGTCAATATCGATGTGGTCGTAGCCGGTCGAACGGGTGGCGATGAAGCGCAGATTCGGCAACTGGTCCAGCATGTTTTTATCGACGGTGGAATGGATAAAAACGGAAAGGACCTCAGCGGTGCGTATCTGATCGAGCGGACAATCATCAGCAGCACATTCCAGCAGCAGCGTGCCATCGGGCAGGTTGCGCTGCAGGTAGTCTCCCTCATTCGGCTGCAGCTCCGCGCAGACAATACGGGCAGTCTGTTCTGTCATCGGCGATGTCCTCCATCGTGTCACATTGTAACAAACTATTCGTTCGGATAGGACGGAGATACCGGCGTTCTTGTTAAGAGGAACGTCAAAGCCGCATACGGAAGAAGAAAAGAAAGCGCTCGCTTGCGCTGAAGGGATGACATGCACACCGCAGTAGACCTGGTGACCATCGGCAGTCTGTTCATCGAAATGACCCCGACCACGCCTGGCGAGTCCCTCAGCACCGCCCATCAGTACACGCTCGTCGCCGGCGGGGGTGCCGCCAATGTCGTCTTTGCGTTGGCGCGCCTCGGCGTGCACGTGCGCTTCATCACCGCCGTGGGCGATGATGACTTCGGCGCCTTCCTGATCGACGAGCTGGCCGCCTTTGGCGTGGATGCTGGGGCCGTGCGCCGGGTGCCCGGGCAATTGACGCCGGTCACCTTTTGCAGCATCGACCGGCAGGGGGGGAAACGATTTAGGTTTTACCGGTTCCCCGATCACTGCTCGCCCATGCAGGCATTATCGGCCGATGATCTGGCCGCCGTCGATTCCGGGACGATATTCGACTTCAGTGAAGGCAGCATTCGTGACGCCGGGTTGCGCGCCCTGGTGTTTACTGCCGCACGTCGAGCGCGCCACGAGGGTCGCACGGTGCTGTACGCGGTGAATCTCCGCCGCTCCTCCTGGCGACTTCCCGAAGATGAGATCGCCGCCATCCAGCGCGAGGCGATGGGGCTGGCGGATATCGTGGTGTTGAATGCCGAGGAGACGGCGTTCGTGACCGGCCAGCAGAGCGATGCCGGCTTGCGAGCCGTGCAACGCCTGGGTCCGCGCGTCGTTGTCATGACCTGCGGCGGCGACGGGGATATTCTCGTCAGGGTGGGGGAGGAGCGGGCTGCCGTCCCGCCTTTTGTCGTCCCCGTGGTGTATGATGTGGGGGCTGGTGACACTTTCCATGCCGGGCTGGTCGCCGCAGCGCTGCGCAATCGCGGGCACATGGGGATAATCGAGTGGGTCGAGGCGGTACGCTTTGCCGCCGCTACCGCCGCAATTCGCGTATCAACTTCGGCAGACCCCCACGACTTGCCCACCGCGGATGTGGTCACCGCCTGGATGACGCAGCACGCCGCAGCGTAACCTGTGAATCAACACACGAACACGGGGCACGGGAATTACCCGTGCCCCGTGTTCGTTACCATATGTGGTCTGATTAATTGATGCGCTTGGATACGCCTTCAATGCTCATATTCGTGGTCGCGTTCAACGCGCTCATCGACTCCGAAGTGAGTGCCATCTCCGAATTGGCCGAGAAGGTCTCACTCACGAGTTGACCGGCAGCCGCATCAAACATCGACACGCTGGTCCCCTTCATCACCATGTCCATCAGCATCGGCACTTTTTGCCCAAACAGGTCCATGTTGATGGTCATCTTCGTCACCGTGACGGTGTATGTGCCATTGATCTGCATGAGCGTACGCCCATCGATGACTTTGCTGCCGACGAGTTGGTAGCGTGCGACCACGTCCGCCTTGCCCGTATTGCCAAGCACCAGCGCTTGTTGCGCATCCCAACTGTCGCCGATCTGCACATCGCCGGTGGGGAACTGGAGCTCCTGGCCAGGGAACTGCCCGGAAGTAGTCCAGGGCTGAGTGGGGTCGCCAAGAACCTTGGCTGCGTCACCACTGAACTTGATGTTGCTCACCCGACCCGTGGGCGTGCGTTGGAAATTGAACGTGAATCCGGGCATCGCCTGCTCGATGGTCTGCGACTCCAATTCGCCCTGGTCGTTGGGCAGGCCGGATACCGTGAGCGTGACCTTGCCGTCGCGCCCTTCGGTGACGATGTTGGCCACTCCGTTGTTGACGGCGGTCACCGTCTCTACCGTGACAAACGACGTGTTGGCGACGAACGGCGCGACGAGGCCGCCGCCCTGGATTGTGCCTTTCACATTGAGGACCGAGCTCATGCTGCGTTTCGTCCCGGCGGTCTCCTTGTACTCCAGGCGCACGGCCTGCGCCGCCATGGACAGTCCAGCCAGCATCAGCGCCAGCACAACAGAGGTGCGTATGGGCATGGCCATCTCCTTTTTGCCGCAGCCAATATATAGCTGATACGGCGATGTACATTCGCACAGCGAACGCGTATTAGCGCAGACGGGCGCCGAGTTCATCGACCAGGGCACGACGGACGGCATCCATGGCCGCATCCACTTCGACATCCTCCAGCGTGCGGTCTTCCGCGCGGAAGGTGATGCGGTACGCCAGGCTGCGCCACCCTTCGGGGATTGACGGACCCTGATAAACGTCAAACAATGCGACCGATTCTTGATAAGTACCCGCTGCCCTAGCTATTATATTCCGCACTTTCGCAGCCGGCTGCGTCACTTCGATCAAAAACGCAATGTCGCGGTCCACCGCCGGGAAGCGCGACAGCGTCGGCACGGTGCGCGCAGCAGCCGCATATTCCATCAGTGCATCGATATCCAATTCAGCCAAATAGGCCCGCGACGGCAAGTCGAATTCCTCGACCACGCGCGGATGCGCCTCGCCAAATATCCCGACCTGTCGGTTGTCAAGGCAGATGGCCGCCGAGCGCCCCGGGTGAAAGGTCGGATTGGAGGAAGGGATATACACCGCATTCTCGATCGCCAGATCCGCCAGCAATTGCTCCAGCAACCCCTTAAGCCAAAAGAAATCGACATGGGCATCCCCGCCCGCCCATCGGCTGGACCACGGGCGTCCCATCAGCGCGATGCTGGCGGAGCGCTGTTCCAACGGCAGTTTCTCGGCATCCTGTACGCGCACGTCTTCGCGGAGGGCGTGATCGCCCGGGGTGTAGTCGAAGCGCAATCCGCCGCCGGTCGAACGGAAGATGCGCCCTATCTCGAACACCTGGACATCATTCACGCTGCGCCGCGCATTATTGCGAAGTGCGTCGAGCATGGATACCAGCATGGTCGGGCGCAGATGGGTGTATTCCTCCGACTTCGGGTTGCGCAGTGCCACCACCTGCGCGCGTTCCGGGGCATCCTCCGGGAGGCGCATTATCTCGAGCAACCGTGCGTCGATCAGGCTAAAGGAAACGATTTCGAAGAGGCCGGCGCCGGCCAGCAGGTCACGCACGCGACCTTCGAAGGCCATTTCCGGCGCCTGGCGGCCTGCACCCGTGAGTTTGCCGGGCACGGTAGTAGGGATATGCTGATAACCGTGGATGCGGGCAATCTCTTCGATGAGGTCCATCTCCTCCACCAGGTCGGGGCGGAACGAGGGGATGGTCACGCTGAACGCGTCACCCTCGGGATGCACGTCCAACTCCAGGCTGCGCAAGATGGACAGCATCGTCTGCGGCACAATGTCCGTACCGAGCACGGCATTCACGCGCGCCGGGCGCACGACAATGCGCCGGGTGAATGTCATCGGTTGTGCGGCATCGATCACGCCGGTGGCCACCGTACCGCCGGCCCATTCGGCGATCAGTTGCGCGAGCCGATCCAGGGCGCGCACGGTGCCCGCGGGATCGACGATGCGCTCAAAACGATACGAGGACTCGGTGCTCAACGTATTGGCGCGCGCCGTTTTTCGCACGGAGGTGCGATCGAAATGCGCCGATTCGAGCAGCAATTGGGTGGTCGAATCGGTCACTTCCGAGTCCTCGCCGCCCATAATGCCGGCGAGAGCCACCGGGCGGGCGGCATCTGCGATGACCAGCATCGCGTCAGTCAGCATGCGTTCCTCGCCGTCCAGCGTGGTCAGTGGCTCATCCTGTCGCGCGCGGCGCACCACGATAGTGTGCTCGGTCAGACGCTCCAGATCGAAAGCATGCAGGGGTTGTCCCATCTCCAGCATCACGTAGTTGGTGGCATCGACCACGTTATTGATCGGACGTACGCCGGCCTGCGTGAGGCGGCGCTGCACCCAATAGGGCGAGGGGCCGATGGTGACGCCCTGCATCACGCGCGCCGAGTAGCGTGGGCACAGGTCCGGCGCTTCCACGATCACGCGCGCCAGGGTGTTCACATCCGGTCCACTCTCATGCACGGTAAACTGTGGATGGCTGACATGTTGCTCGGAGAGGGCAGCCACTTCGCGGGCGATGCCGACCATGCTCAACGCATCGCCGCGATTGGAGTTGATGCTGACCTCCATCACCGGTTCGCCGTCGATTTCCGCGATCGCTTCAACTTCGAATCCGGCCATCGTCAGCCGTTCGGCAATTGCCTCAACCGGGAATGGGGTCGGCGTCAACTCACGCAACCATCCATATGGAACTTTCATCGTCTCTTACCTCAACAGGAACATCGCCCCAGGGCGGAAAGCGACATCGGTGGCAATGGTGGAATACGGCGCAATTATCCAGTCCGCACGCGTGAAACGCATGCGACCATACGATCAGTAATGCAGCACGCCGATACGCTCACGATACCGGAGATTCGGGCTCAGTGTCGGAGGACGGGGCATCCACCACCGGCTCCCGCGTCGGACGCGTTTGCACCATGTGGATCACCAGCATCGCTCCCAGGCAGAGCGCGCCCAACACGACAGGCGCACTCCATCGTTCGGTTACGACCCAAATGGGAGCCAGCGCAGCGATGACGCAGAAGAACCCGATCCAACGT
>JAGUZN010000140.1 GCA_020060775.1 Armatimonadota bacterium | reverse complement strand
GACGATGATCGGGGGACGGCCAAGCTCCGCGAGCGCACGCAGGTAGCCGTCGAGGCGGGAGGCCTCGGGCGGGCCGAGGTAGGCGATGCGCCGGCGCCCGCGGGCAGCGAGGTGATGCACTGCTTCGTAGATGCCCTGCTGGCGGTCGATGAGCACGCGGTCGACATCCGCCGTGGGGGTATCGAGAATGACATACGGGATCTGCGAGGCGATCAGGCGTTCGACGGTCGCCTCCACGCTCACGCCCGGGCCGGGGATGAAGGCGATGGCGGCCGGGCGTTCATCGATCACCGTGTCGAGCAGGGTGTGCCCCTCTTCCTCGGGGTGGTCGAAGAGGATATTCACCGCGTAGTCGGCCTGGCGCACGCGCTGCTCCAGGGCAGCGACTTTGGCCATGGCGATTTCATTCATGATCCAGGTGATGACGACGATCTGATAGCTCTTGCCGGTGCGCAGGCTGCGGGCGACGCGGTCGGGGCGGTAGCCCAGCGTATCGACCACGCTCATCACGCGCGCGCGCATCACATCGCTGACGTAGCCTTCGCCGCGCAACACGCGATGCACGGTGCGAATGGAGACGCCAGCCGCTTCCGCCAGTTCCTTCAACGAAGCCATCAGTCGTTCACCCAGTCCTGCCAACGTTTGCAGGGTTCCCCCATTATACCGGCGGTTTGCCGGGTGTCAAGCCTGCGGCAGCTGTGGAACACGATTTACCGGCGATCGTCGCGGGGTTTTGACAGGCAAGCAAAGATTTGCTATGGTATGGGTGACTCGCCTCACCAGGAAGGAGCAGGCTATGGTTACCAATTGTCTGGCACTCACTCGCGACCACTTCCACGCGAGATGCGGCAGCCTGCCATCCGCCGGCATTTCGCCATTAGCAACCGCCTGTCAGGATTCCCTGCACCCCACTCTCGCGTTCCCGCGAAAGGATTGCCCATGATTGCCGTCCGCGATTTACGCGTCGATTACGACGATGTGTGTGCCGTGCGCGATATCTCGCTGGAAATCGCCGACGGTGAAATTTTCGGGCTGATCGGGCCGAACGGCGCGGGGAAGACGACCACCCTGCGCGCCCTCGCCGGGCTGCTGGAGCCGACGTACGGCGATATTTTGCTCAATGGCATCGACATCAGCACCCACCGGGAGGAGGCCGTGCGCACGCTGGGCTTCATGCCCGATTCCACGCCGCTGTACGAGGATATCACCGTCGAGGAGTATCTCGACCTTTTTGCGGCCAGTTACGGCATTGCGCCCGGCGAGCGCTCGGCGGCGATCGCCAAGTACCTGGCGCTGGTGGACCTGGCTGAAAAGCGCAAGGCGATGACCGCCGGCCTGTCGCGCGGGATGAAGCAGCGGCTGCTGCTGGCGAAAACGCTGTTGCCGGAGCCGCGCATTGTTTTACTGGATGAGCCGGCCAGCGGCATGGACCCGCATGGGCGGGCGCTGTTGCGCGATATTTTGCGCCAACTCGGCGCCGAGGGGCGCACGGTGATCATCTCCTCGCATATTCTGGTGGAACTGTCGGAATTTTGCACCTCCGTCGGGGTGATGCAGCGCGGGTCGATGGTGGTGAGCGGCCAGGTGGAGGAGATTGCCGCGCGCCTTACCGAACAGCGTGTGTGGTGGGTTGAAGTGCTGGAGGGTGAGATGCCGTTGCTGGAGATGCTGGACGCCCATCCGTTAGTAGGGTCGGTGAGCCGGGAGGGCGATGCGTATGTCTTCTCCTTTGCCGGCGGGCGCGACGAGGGGTCGGCGCTGCTGGCCGCGCTGGTGGGTGCGGGCATTCGCGTCACGGCGTTTGGCCGTCGCAAGGAGAACCTGGAAGAGCTGTTCCTGAAGATCGGCGCAAAGGAGGTGTCATGATGTCGCTGACGACGCTCGTGTGGGATAACCCCATCCTGGTGAAGTTCGTCCGCTCGCGGTTACGCCGCCAGCAGGTCATCCCGTTGCTGACTGTCGTGTTGCTGATCGCGGGAGCGCTGACCTGGGGCAGCTACTCAGCGGTGAGGCAAGGTGGTGACGCGAACCTCGTCTTTGTCTGGCTGGTGATCTTGCAGGGGGTGTTACTGCTGGTCATCGGCGCCGGGCAGGTAGCGACCGCCATAGCGCAGGCGCGTGAGACGGGCATGCTCGATTTCCACCGGCTCTCACCGCAATCGCCCGCCGCGCTGGTGGTTGGTTTCGCGCTGGGCGCACCGATACGCGAATACCTGGCCTATATCCTCACCATCCCCTTTTTCATATTGATCGGTTACCTTTGCGAGGTGCCATTCCTCGCGCTCGCCCTGTTAGTGGTCGGGTTTGTGGTCCTTGCCGCGTTCAACTATTTGCTGGCGATGACCGTCAGCCTGTCCGTGCCGGCCAATAGTTTACGCAGCGCTGGTGCGCTGCTCGGCCTGGTGCTTATCCTGGTGAACATATTGTGGGCGCTGCCCCCGGTCACATTTTTTACGGCGCTGCCGCTGTTTTTCACGCAAGTGGGCCGTGTTGTGGATGTCGAGATGACGTACACCTTTTTCGGCATGCCGATGTCAGGCTTTCTCATCAGCCTGCTGCACCAGGCGCCGTTGATTGTCTTTCTGTGGTTTGCCGCGTTGCGCAAGATGCGCCACGAGCGCTTGCCGGGATTGTCGCGCCCGATGTTGCTATCGCTATTCGTCTTTGTCGGGCTGGTCAGCATCGGCGACGTGGTCGCCACCGACGCGGTCGAGAGTGGTTTTTCCGGTTTGGGCACAGAGGGTCTCGCGTTATCGCTGTTGATGCAGCAGTTTTTCCTGGCGTTGTTCCTGGTGCTTTCCGTTACGCCGAATGCCGGGCAGTTCCTTCATGGCGTGCGCTATTACCGGAAGCTCGGCATCTGGCCGGTGCCGCAGCGCAGCGACCGCGCGGGGAACCTGGGGGTTGTCCTCGTCGTGAGCCTGCTGTTGTTCGTTATCGGCTGTGGCGCGGCCTATGCCTCCGGCATCTCGGATGATTCCTTACCGTTGGCCTGGCTGGCTGCCGGGGTGAGCGCCACGGCCGTGCTGACGATCGGACTGGGCGCGCAGGCTTTTTATTTACGCTTTCGCAAGAACGGGGTGACCTATTTCACCCTATTCGTGTTTCTGGCGTGGATCATGCCGTTGATCATCGGGTTGCTCGGGTATTCGACTACGGGGCTTGGCTTTTGGGCGTTGGTTATGTGTTTCAGTCCATTGGCAGGGATCTTCATTCCGATTACGGGTACGGGTTACGAGCACGGACATGTGAGCGGCATATTTTCGCTGGGCGTAAGTTTTACCCTGGCGCTGATATTGCTGGGCATGTACGTGCGCGCGGCGCGCAGCACCATCGCCCGTGCCATTGCCGCCGAGGAGGAGCAACGCCCCGCCCCGATCACCCCGCCAACGCCGGCGGCAGTGTGAATCTGCACATCCACCGCTCACGTAGATCGATCGTGCATTGGTATTCGTTCTGAACAAAGGAGTGTGTATGCGAACCGGTTACCGTATTCTTTTCAGCATGTTGTTTTTGCTGTTCTGCGCCTCGGTGGGTTTGTCCGCCAGTGCTGCTGATGGTTGGCAGGCGTTCTGGGCCGGCCGGCATGAGGAGGCGCACGCCGCATTTGCGCAGGTGTCAGCGGCAAACCCCCAGGAGGCAGAGGCGTTGTGGGGCAAGGCGGTGTTGTTGACGCTGGAGGACCGCCCGCAGGCGGCATTGCAGACGTTTCGGGAATGCTACGCTGTGGATACCGCCAGTTGGCGCGCGTCGGCCTACTGGCCCTGGGCCGTCCAGTTTGCCTATGAGACCGGGGGGTGGAACTCGCTGGATACGATTGCCGGCTACATTCTCGCTGATCCGGCGGCCCATCCGTCGTTGCGCAGTTCTGCGCGCGTGGTGCTGGCCAGGGCTCTTGACCGCGCCGGAAAGAAAGAGGAGGCCGACCGCGAGTACGCCCGATCAGGCTATGTGCGGCAATGGCGGGTGATCGGACCATTTGATAATATCTCGCTTTCCGGCTTCGCGAAAGTCTTTCCACCGGAGCAGGAGATCGATTTTTCGAAAAGTTATCCGGGGCAGGATGACATGACCCTGCGCTGGTATGACCTGGCGGCAGTGTCGCGAGACGGCACTTGCGAGGTGTCCACCAGCCTGGGCAACGCTGAGGCCACCGTCTTTTACGCGGCGACCGCCGTGTACGTCGAGCAGGCGTGTCCCGTGGTGATGTGCTATAAGCCTTCGGGTGCGAGTCACCTCTATCTCAACGGGCAACCGGTGTTCTACGATGAGGTGTACCGTTCGTACCTTCAATATGTTGAAGACCCGTTTCGCATTCCAGTGCAACTGCAGCCGGGCTGGAACACCCTGTTGGTGAAATTGGCGGATGATGAGGAGATCGGCGCGTCCTTCGCATTGCGCATGACTACCCCTGACGGCCGCGACTTGGCTGATGTGCCGGTTGATCCCGCGCGCGCCACTATGCCGGTCGCGCAGCCGGGGGCGGTTCCTGCCGCAACCCACCCGGAGACAGAAGTGGTGGCGGTTTTGCGGCAAGTCGAGCCTTCGCTGGAGAGAGCGGCGTTGCTGGGCAACCACCTGCGTGAAGGCGGCGATTACGAGACTGCGATCGCCGAGTTGCGCGGGGCGTTGGCGAACGCGCCCCATGCCGGATGGCTGCATTGGATTCTTTGCCGGGCGCTGGAGGCAGACGGGCATATTAACGAGGCCCGCGCGGAGCGTGACCTCGCGCGGAACGCCAACCCGTGGATCGCCCAGGCCGAGCTGGATTACCTGAACGAATGCGAAGACACGCTGTCCGCCTCAGAGCAGTTAGCGAAGGCGAAAGCGCTGGTCGAGCGCTTTCCAGAGAGCGCCGAGGCGCAGTGGGCTCTGTGTTATGCCTACGAGTGCGCTGAGATGGAAACGGAGATGATGAACGCCGCTCGCGCTGCACGGCGTGCGGCACCCGGGGAGTCGAACACCGACCGTCTCGTCTCCTGGTTGCAGGATCAATCCCTGGATGAAGAAGCGGAACAGGTATTGCAGGAAGCAATACAGGCCGATCCCACAGCCATCGAACTGCTCGCAACCCGGGCGACACAGCTCATCTCGCGGGGAGACAAACCTGCGGGGCAGCGGGTGCTGGAGCGCCTGGTCGAACTCGATCCTACCTCTTTCCGGTGGCGGTGGCAACTCGCGGAGCTGGCGTTGACGATGAACGACATCCCGATGGCCATCCGGCACTGGGAGGCGTTGACGCAGCTGTGCCCGCAGCACGCCATGTACTACGAGAAACTTGCGGACGCCAAGCGCAATCTCGAACAGATCCCGGAAGCTCTCGCCCTGTATAAGCAGGCGATCGTACTTGATCCTTCGAAAGTCGCGTTGCGGGAAAAGGTGAAAATCCTCTCGGGAGAAAAGCCGATCCTGGCGCTGGCGCCGGCCATACCCACCGAGACGATCCTGGAGTCGGCCAAGCAGGTTACGGTGCAGCACGGGGAGTCCGCGGTTGTGCTGCTGGACGAGTCGCGCACCCTGATTTATCCGGACTATGCTTCGGAGTCACGCATTCACCAGATCATCAAAATCTTTGATGACGCGGGTGTCGAGCGCTTCAGCAGTATTTATCCCGACGAGCCCACCTCAACGGCCGAGGCCACGGTGGAGTTGGCACGGGTGATCAAGCCGGATGGCACAATTCACGACGTGACCGACGAGTCGTACTACAGCATCGATTTTCCCTCGCTTGCGCCTGGAGACATCATTGACTATGTGTACCGCGTCGAGGATTTCAAGCGCGGCGCACTCTCGCGGCATTTCTGGGGTCTGTGGTCGTTCAATGTCATCGGCATCCCGGTCAAAGAATCGCGGCTCGCCATGATTACGCCAGCAGCGATGGTGATGACCATGCGTCCACAAGATCGCGTGCCGCAGGTGCAGCATCGCGAGGTGGATGGCTGGCGCGTTTCGGAATGGCGGGCGAAAGATCTCCCGCCCATCCCGTTGGAGAAAGGGTCGCCGCCGCCGCGAGATTGCGGCATATGGATCGATTTTTCCACCGTATCCTCCTGGGCGGATATTGTGCAATGGTACCGCGACCTGTCCGGTCCGTACTGTACGGCCGATGCTGTGGTGCGGCAGAAAGCGCAGGAGCTCACCCAGGGGCTGACGAGTGATGAGGACAAAATTGCTGCCATCCTCAACTATGTCTCCGGCGAGATCCGATATCAAACGACGCCGTTCCGCATGAGCGCTTTCCGCCCGACGCCGGGCAAGCAGGTCATCCACGACCGCTACGGCGATTGCAAGGACAAGGCGGTGCTGGTGGCGGCGCTGCTGGACGCAGTGGGCATCAAGGCCGATGTCGCCCTGTTGAGCGGACGCAGCGAAGGGCTGACGCCGCTGTTGCCGTCCCCCCGTTTTTCACATGCCGTCTCGGTAATTTACACCAAAGAAGGTCCGGTATGGGCTGATGCGACAGCCGAGTCGATGCCGTTCGGGCAGTTGCCAATGGAAGACCAGGGCGTACCGGCGTTGATCATCAATGAGGCCACTACGGATCTGGTGGTAACCCCCATATCGGTCATAGACCGGAACGTCGGCTCTGCAGCATATCGCTGCGCGCTGGATGCGAAAGGCAACCTCAGCGGTACCGTCACCATGCAGTATACCGACTCGATGGGAGCGATGATTCGCAGCGCGCTCGCGCGAGTCCCCAAATCTCAACACGAGCAGGTGCTGCAATATTTGCTCGGAACGGTTCTGCAGAACGCCCGATATGAGTCCGGCTCGTTTGAGGGTCTGGAAGACGCGACGGCTCCCCTGGGCATTATTCTGCAGTTCACCATGCCGCAGTTCGCGGGTGTGGCCGGAAACTTCATCATGTGCAAGCTCCCCTGGTCATTTTCGGATGCCAGCACCGACGCGATGATACGCAACCCGCAACGGATGTTGGATTTGGAAATAGCTTCGAGTGCGGGGTGGCAGCGCCATACGGTGGAATTGACCTTCCCTAAGGGGTACGCGCCGAAAGATTTGCAGCCGACCGTGGCCGCCGAATCTCCCTGGGGATCGTTCACGTGCACCTATGAGATGAAGGGCAACACGCTGTACGCCGCATGCGACTACCGCATCAGCGCGCTGCGCATCCCTGCGGAGGACTTACCCGAGTTCCGAACATACTGGGAGCAACTGTCTGTTGAATCCGGACGCCAGCTTATCTTTTCCAAGTAACGCCGTTCACGGCGCACCGGTCACGCTCCTCATGACCGGTGCGCCGGGGAATGGTGTCAGCCGATAGACGGTGTTGCCGCTGTCCTCTCGATCAGACGAAGGATGGCGTCGGCGTCGAGGCGCTGGCCGATGCAGACGAGGATAGCGCCGGAGGAGGGCACGGCCTCGGGGAAGGGGGTGAGTTCGGCGCTGTCGTAGACTTTGTGGATGACCTGCCACCCCTCGTGCCGCAGGCAGCAGAAGCCTTTGGCGCGGATGACGTTCTCCGGCAAGTTGGCGAGGATCGCCTCCATGGCCGCGCGCTCGAGCATTTCCGGGAGGACGACGGCCACCGTGCAGAAGGAGGCGGGCAGGGCGTGGGCGTGGTGATGGTGGGCATGGTCGCAGTGGTCATGGCCGCATCCACAGCTTGCACGCAGGGGGGCCGGATCGGTGAGTATACGGGCGAGCGCCTCCGCGCCGATGTCGCCATAACTGGCCCAGCGCAGGTCGGCGTCGGGCGCCAGTCCGCGCGCAAGATCTTCGACGATGGCGCGCTGCTCGTCATCCACTTTATCCGCTTTGTTCAGCACCACGATATCCGCCGCGCTCACCTGCGATTTCGCCAGCTCCACCACACTTAGCATTGGTTTGGCCCGAACTGCATCGAGCAGGCAGATGATGTGGGAAACGGCGACCTCGCGCACCAGCGCCGGGGTGGCCAGCGTGGCGAGCACGTCGATGGGGTTGGACAGCCCACTGCATTCGATAATAATGATGTCGCCCGCATCGCGCTCGAGCGCATCGAAGAGCGTCTGCGCCAGTTGTCCCTGCAGCGTGCAGCAGACGCACCCGCCCACCAGCCGCGCCTGCTCGGCATGCAGATCGGCGAGCAGTTCGCCGTCCACGTCGACGTCGCCCACCTCGTTGATGATGAGCAGCGGGTGCACGCCCACCTCGCCGCACAGCGGCAGCAGATGGCGCAGGAATGAGGTTTTACCACAGCCGAGAAAGCCGGTGACGACGACGACGGGTTTTGCCATGCGAGAGTCCCTTCAACATCAGCATCCGCATACGCGGGCAGAGGGAGATGTTCGACGATGATATGGGCATTGCCTTCTTGCTCCACTATGACTCATGTCATAGCGGAGGGTGGACAATCGGGGTAGAGTAGGGGTAATGGTGCTGGAGGAGGTGGGTGATGACGACGCCACGATGTCCGGGGCAGGACTTGCGCTACTGGACGCCGGAGGATATCTATGAAGCGGCCTGCGCGCATTGCGGTGGTGCGGTGGAGTTTTTCAAGGATGACCTGCGCCGCAAGTGCCCGCATTGCGGGCAGTACACGGTGAATCCGCACAACGACATGGCCTGCGCGGCCTGGTGCCAATACGCACCCGAGTGTCTGGCACAATTGGGGCGGGAGATGCCTGACGCGGGCTCATCTGCTTAGAGGCTTTACAGAAGGGGGCAGGGGCTATGCCTGTCCCCATGTTGTGCAAACGCCGTAAACCCGGTATGCTGCATATTGATCTCCCCCTTGCTTACGGGCTGTTATAGCCCGGTTGCCGCATGAGATTACCATAGCGCACCAAATTACCAAACGATAAGATCATTACGCCAAGCTGAGCGCACCATTTTACCAGCGCCCTTGCCGGAAACTTGATAAGATTCGTATGGTCTCATTATAGAAAGAGCTCTTCCTGTACCGATACTGTTTGTTATTCAGGATGATATTGAGCGGACTATGGCATTGAAACTGGCGATTACCGGCAAAGGCGGCGTGGGGAAGTCCACGCTGGCGGGCACACTTGCCCGTCTCTTCGCGGCTGAGGGCCGGCAGGTGCTGGCCATTGATGCCGATCCTGACGCCAACCTGGCCTCCGCCGTGGGCATTCCCGTCGAGGACCGCGACGCCGTGCATACCATTTCCGAGGAGCGCCGGCTGATCGAAGAGCGCACGGGAGCGAAGGTGCGGGAGTTCGGACAGATCTTCACCCTTAATCCGGATTGTTCGGGCATTGCCGAGCAGTATGCCACGCGCCATGCCGGGGTAGATCTGCTGGTGCTGGGCGCCGCGCAGCGCGCGGGCAGCGGTTGCGCCTGTCCGGAGAGCGTGCTGCTGAAGTCGCTGGTGCGCGAGCTGGTGCTGAAGCGCGATGAGGTGGTGATCCTGGACATGGAGGCAGGGATCGAGCACCTGGGCCGCGGCACGGCGATGGGCGTGGATGTGATGCTGGTGGTGGTGGAGCCAGGGCAGCGCAGCGTGGAGACGGCGCACCGGGTACGCGAGATGGCGGCCGCCATCGGCATCACCCGTTTTGCCGTGGTGATCAATAAATCGACCGATCCCGCGCGGGATGCCGCGTGGATCGCCAACGAATTCGGGGATGACACCGTGCTCGGCGTCATCCCCTTTGATGTGCGCATTGCCGTCGCCGACCGCGAGGGCCGCGCCCTGCCGGACCTGGGCGACGAGAGCCTGCTGGCGCCGTATCGCGCCGTGCAGCGCGCCCTGGTCAATCGTTATGAAGCCGCATCGCGCGTTGAGCGCTGACGCGGAACGTGTTGTGCATTCTAATTGAAGCGAGGAATCAACGATGAGTCTCTCTCCAAAGTGCCTGGCGACCGCCATTGGCAGCCTGCCGCATGTGAAAGCCGAAGACGCCGTGCGCGTCGTGCTGGACAGCATCCCCGATGCCCCCATCTGGCCGCAGCTTCCCGCCAACGGGATGAACGAGCAGATGGAGATCCAGTATTCCGAGGGTCTGCCCGACGTGGTGATCGATCGCGAAAAAGAGCGCATGTACATCGACACCACGGATGAGACTTTCACTGCCATCAGCGCGTTCATGGAAAAGATCGCCATGGATGACGTCGATGCCTTCGCCATCACTCCGGCCTTTTCCAAGGGCTTTTATGCGATGGAAGAGACGCTGAAGGCCGCCGGCGCCACGCGCCCGTTTGTGAAGGTGCAGACCACCGGTCCGATCAGCTTCGGGCTGACGATTGTCGACGAGAATAAGCGCGCCATTTACTACAATGATATTTACAAGGATGCGGTGATCAAGGGATTGGCGATGAAGTGCCGCTGGCAGATCCGCCGGTTTAAGGCGTTCGGCGAGCAGGTGATCTGCTTCATCGACGAACCGATCCTTTCCGCGTTCGGCTCTTCCACCTACGTGAGCGTACAGCGCGATGACGTGGTGAACGTGCTGCAGGAGATGGTGGAGGCGGTGCACAGCGAAGGCGGGTTGGCCGGCGTGCATTGCTGCGGCAATACCGAGTGGTCGATCCTGATGGATGCCGGCGTGGACATCGTCAACTTTGACGCGTTTGACTTCGGCGACACCATCGCCCTGTATCCGAAAGAGACGAAGGCGCACCTGGAAGCGGGCCGCGCGCTGGCGTGGGGCGTGGTGCCCACCAGCAGCGAGAAGATCCAGGGGCAGACGGTGGAGAGCCTGATCGCCAAGTTCGATGAGGGCGTGGACAATCTGGCGAAGGCCGCCGGGCTCGATCGCGACATGATCATCGACCAGGCGTTCATCACCCCATCCTGCGGCACCGGATCGCTGCCGGTGGCGGATGCCGAGATGGTCTTCCGCCTGCTGGGCGAGACGAGCAAGGCGCTGCGCGCGCGATTGGGCGTGGCGGTCGGTTAGTGGATAGTGGTTGGTGGTGAGTGGTTGGTGTAGGATGCCATCACGTATTCTTGTGCAACCACCGGCAGCAACCATAGAGGCTGGGCTGGTGGGGGCCGACTGGGGCGGAGGCGATACCGTATGCGTGTTGTCGGGCACGCATGCCGGAGCGTGACCTCCGATGCGGGACGGCCATTCGACCAGGCTCATGACAGGCGCCCGCACCCTACATTCTGCCTGGAACGCGGACTCGGGGTCGGCTTCCACACCGTGCTATAGACCCAACCAGGAACCAGTAACAAGAAACCAGGAACGACACTTATGGGATTGACCATCGCGGTAACGGGCAAAGGCGGGGTGGGGAAGACCACCCTCTCCGCGCTCATGGTGCAGTGGCTCGCGGCACAGGGCGAATCGCCGGTGCTCGCCATTGACGCGGATTCCAACGCCAACCTGGCGGAAGCGCTGGGCATTGAATACCGTGCGACGGTGGGCGGCATTCGCGAAGATGCGCGCAAGCAGGCCAAGGAGCTCGCCGGGATGGCCAAGCAGGAGTTCCTCGATCTGCGCGTGCAGGAAGCGCTGGTGGAGCATCCGGGGTACGACCTCATCGTGATGGGGCGTCCCGAGGGTCCGGGCTGCTACTGTTTCGCCAACAACGTGCTGCGCGACGTGATCAAGCGGCTATCCGGCAACTATCGCCACCTGGTGGTGGACAGCGAGGCCGGGCTGGAGCATATTTCGCGTCGCACGTTGCTGCAGCTCGATTTCCTGTGCATTGTGTCCGACTGTTCGGTGCGCGGGGTGCGCACGGCCGGGCGCGTCGCCGCGCTCGCCGCGGAGATGGGGACGCCGGTGTCACAGTGCGGCCTGATCATCAACCGTGTACCGAACGGCGAACTGCCGGAGGGCATGCAGACCGCGGTGGCGGAGACCGGGTTGCCGGTGATCGCCGTGATCCCGTTTGACGACCAGGTGGCGGCCATGGACTCCGGCGGCATGGCGGTGGGCGATATTCCCGCGGATGCGCCGGCGCGCCGGGCGGTGGACGTCATCATGCAGCAGTTTCTCGTCGGTGCGCTTGCGCCGGCGGATTCGACAACCGCATAGCGAAATACCCGGGCTGCGCCTGTATAGCAGGCTTGGCCTTCGATCACGATCACAATAGGAGTACGACCCCTATGTCAACCGTAGACGAGCGGTCGACCGTGGAAGCAGTCTCGAGCGATAACGCCATCAACAGCATGATGGAAGTCGCGGCGAGCGAAGAGGTGACCACGGTCTGGGATCGCTACAAAACCCAGCAACCTCAGTGCAAATTCGGCACCACCGGCGTGTGCTGTCGTCTCTGTCACATGGGCCCCTGCCGCATCACGCCAAAAGCCAGCCACGGCATCTGCGGGGCGGATGCCGACACGATTGTCGCGCGCAACTTGCTGCGCGAGATCGCTGCCGGCGCTTCCGCGCACTCCGACCACGGGCGCATGCTGGTGAAGACGCTCAAGCTTGTGGCGGAAGGCAAGGGCGGCTCGTACAAGATTACGGACGTGAAGCGCCTGCACGACACGGCGGAGTTCTTCGGCATTGAGACCGAGGGGCGCGATGACCTGGAGATCGCCGGCGAGCTGGCGAACTTCTTCATGGCGCAGTTCGCCTGGTCCGCCGAGCCGAACGCCACGTTGAAGCTGGCGCCGGAGACGCGGCAGGCGTTGTGGAAGAAGCTGGAGATCGAGCCGCACGGGGTGGACTCCTCGGTGGTGGAATTGATGCACCGCACGCACATGGGCGTGGACCACGATTATCGCCACCTCATCAAAGGCGGGTTGAAGTGCAGCCTGGCGGACGGTTGGGTCGGCTCGATGATCGCCACCACGGTGTCCGACATCCTGTTCGGCACGCCGAAGCCGCTGCGCAGCCGGGTGAACCTGGGCGTGCTCTCCGAGGAGAAGGTGAACATCATCGTGCACGGGCACGAGCCCACCCTCTCCGACATGCTCGCCGTCGCCTCCACCGACGAGAAGCTGCTGGCCTATGCCCGCGAGAAGGGGGCGACCGGCATCAATATCGCCGGCATTTGCTGCACGGCCAATGAGGTGCTCATGCGCCACGGCATGCCCATCGCGGGCAACTTCCTGCAGCAGGAGCTGGCCATTCTCACCGGCGCAGTGGAGATGATGATCGTCGACGTGCAGTGCGTGATGCCTTCGCTGCCGGAGGTGACGAAGTGCTTCCATACCAAACTGATCAGCACCTCGGAGATCGCGCAGACTTTTAATGCCGAGCAGATCACCTTCGAGGTGGAGCATGGCTATCAGCATGCGTGCGATCTGATTACGAAAGCCATCGACAACTTCGCCCACCGCAATAAAGAGCGTGTGCGCATCCCGAAGGAATCGATGGATCTGGTGGCCGGGTTCTCCAATGAGACGATTTACCATATGCTGGGCGGGCGCTTCCGCAGCACCTTCCGCCCGTTGAACGATGCCATCATCGATGGCCGCGTGCGCGGGGTGGTGGGCATTGTCGGCTGCAACAACCCGAAGGTGAAAACCGATGACGCGCATGTGCGCCTGACGCAAGAGCTCATCAAGAACAATGTGCTGGTGCTGCAGACCGGTTGCGCGGCCATCGCCTGTGCGAAGGCGGGCCTGTTGACCCCGGAAGCGGCGATGGCGCAAGCCGGCGACTCGCTGCGCGAAGTGTGCGAAGCGGTGGGCATCCCGCCGGTGCTGCACATGGGGTCCTGCGTGGACAACAGCCGCATCCTGATGGCGGCCACCAATGTGCTGCTGGAAGGCGGGCTGGGCAACGATTTAAGTGATCTACCCGTGGCCGGCGCCGCCCCCGAGTGGATGAGTGAGAAAGCGATCGCCATCGGCCATTATTTCGTGGCCAGCGGCGTGTACGTGATGCTCGGCCATCCGTTGTACATCGAGGGCAGCGAGAATGTCCACCGCATGCTCACCGAAGAGATGGAAGGGATTACGGGCGGGAAGTTCGCCGTCGAGCCCGATCCGATCAAAGCGGCGGAGATGATCATCGAACATATCGAGAAAAAGCGCGATGCGCTGGGCATCAACCAGCAGCGCGAGCGGAAGCTGTACGACATGAAAGAGCGGAGGGAGCTTGAATGAGTAAGTTAATTGCCTCTTCGGCCATTCGCGGCGCGCATAAAATCGTGAATGACGCCGAGGCGATGGTGCAGAAGGCTATCGCCGAAAAGGGTGCTGACTGCCCGGTAGGCTTCCCTGACACCGCCTATTCGCTTCCGGTCATCTATTCGCTGCTCGGGTTGCGCGTCGATACGCTGGCCGACATGCAGCCGGTGCTGGATGAGTGCCGCAAGTTGTTGCCGCCGATCCCATCGGACGAAGTGTGGCTGCCCTACCTGGGCGGCACGCTTGACGCGGGCATGGCCACGCTGTTCGCCTTTGAGTTGATCGAGGCGTGCAAGTACCTGATTGGCCCGAATCCGGTGGACGGCATCTGGCTGGGCGCGGCGGGCGACGTGATCATCCGCGAGCGCGGCATCGAGTTCGTCGACGGTTCGGCCCCGGGGTTTGCTGCCGTGGTCGGCGCCGCCCCCGATGTGGAAACGGCGGTGAAGATCGCCCGCGAACTGCAGGAAAAGAACCTGTACATCTTCATTGCGGGCAATACGAACGGCGTGTCCTTTGCCGAACAACTGGTGGAAGGCGGCGTGCAGGTGGGCTGGGATACGCGCCTGGTGCCCTTCGGCAAAGATATTTCGTCGGCCATCTTTGCGCTGGGCTTTGCCAACCGCGCGGCGCTCTCCTTCGGCGGCATCAAGCCCGGCGATTACGAGCGCAACCTGAAATACAATAAGAACCGCATCTTCGCCTTCGTGATGGCGCTGGGCGAAGTGGATGAAGAGAAGTACGCGGCGGCGGCCGGCGCCATTTCCTACGGCTTCCCGACCATCGCCGACACGGCCATCCCGCAGATTCTGCCCACCGGCATCTGCACGTACGAGCACGTAGTTTCCAGTGTGCCGCACGATCGTATCGTGGAGAAGTGCCTGGAGGTGCGCGGGTGCAAGATTAAGATCGCCAAGGTGCCCATTCCGGTGGCGTATGGCGCGGCCTTTGAGGGTGAGCGCATTCGCAAGGAGCAGATGTACGTCGAGTTCGGCGGCAACCGCACGCCGGCCTTTGAGTACGTCACCACGCGCGACCTCACCGAGATCGAGGACGGGAAGATCACCGTGATCGGCCCGGAGATCGACGATATGGAGGCGGGCAGCGCGCAGCCGCTGGCCGTGTGGGTGGAAGTTGCCGGCCGCAAGATGCAGTCCGACTTCGAGCCGATCCTCGAGCGCCAGATTCACCATCTGGTCAACGGCGGCGAGGGCGTCTGGCACATGGGCCAGCGCGATATCATCTGGATGCGCATCAGCACGGCCGCGAAGGAGAAGGGCTTCAAGATCAAGCACATCGGCGAGATCCTGCATGCCAAGTTGCTGAACGACTATCCGGCGATCGTCGACAAGGTGGAAGTCACGCTGATCACCGACAAGGATGAGGTGGAAAAGCGCATGACGGAGGCGCGCCGCGTGTATCGCGAGCGCAACCAGCGCATGGAATCGCTCACCGATGAGAGCGTGGACACCTTCTACTCCTGCCTGCTCTGCCAGAGTTTTGCGCCCAATCACGTATGCGTCATCACCCCGGAGCGCCTCGGCCTCTGCGGTGCGTACAACTGGCTGGACGGCAAAGCGGCCTTCGAAATCGATCCGACCGGTCCCAACCAGCCGCTGCCCAAGGGGGAGTGCATCGATCCGGTGCGCGGGCAGTGGAAAGATATCAACGACTATGTCTACGTGAACTCCAAGCAGACGATCGAGCGCTTTAATGCTTATTCGATGCTGGAAAGTCCGATGACGAGCTGCGGTTGCTTTGAAGCGATTGTCGCGTTGTTGCCCGAGTGCAACGGCGTGGCCATCGTCAACCGCGAGTATCCCGGCGAGACGCCGATGGGCATGAAGTTCTCCACCCTCGCCGGCGTCACCGGCGGCGGTCAGCAGACGCCCGGCTTTATCGGGATCGGCAAGGCGTACATTTCCAGCCGCAAGTTCATCTCGGCGGAGGGCGGCCACCAGCGCATCGTGTGGATGCCGAAAGAATTGAAAGAGACGCTGAAGGAAGAACTGGAGATCATTGGCCAGCGGCTCGGCATCGAGAACTTCGTCGACCTGATCGCCGATGAGACGAACGGCACGGATACCGCGGCGATCACGGCGCATATGCAGCAAGTCGGCCATCCAGCGTTGACGATGTGGGATATCACGCAGGCTTCACCTGAAG
>JAGUZN010000238.1 GCA_020060775.1 Armatimonadota bacterium | reverse complement strand
CGGCGCGGGGTGACGGGCTGCAGCACGCAGGGGATATCGCGCCGGCAGGCGGCGATGGTTGCGACGGCATGATCAATTTCCGTCAAATGCCCATCGGTGAACACTAGCTTCACCTGCAGGCGATGCGTCACGGCCTCATGCGGCCAGCGCGGCGTATCACAGGTGAGGTGTTCGACGGCGGCATGCAAGAAGTCTTGCTGCACGGCCCAATCGATCTCGCAGCCGGCGGCAAAGGGCAGCTTCATGTCCATGGCGATGAAATCGAAGGGCGTCTGCAGGGCGCGCAATGCGTCGGGCAACTGCCCATTTGTTTCCAGATACGACTGCAACCCGGCCTCGTGCACGCGCGGCAGCAGGGCATCGATCATCGGATGGTGCAGCAGGGGTTCGCCCCCGGTGAAGCTGACGGAATGGTGGGATAGACTGGCATCCAGGCGGCGGATGATCGCCAGGATGTCGTCAAGGGATAAGGGATTCTCCTGCGCAAGCAGCGAGCGCGTCCCGGCCTCCCGCTCCACCTGGCACGTTGCGGGAGAAGGGCCATGCGCGGCGGGCGTGTCGCAATACGCGCATGCCAGGTGGCAGCCGTGGAAGCGCAGAAAGATTTGTCGATAACCGACCAGGGCGCCCTCGCCCTGAATGCCGGAAAAGACTTCGGTGATATTCGCTGTCAACACGTCGGTTATCAATACCTGCTTTACGGGGTGGTTACTGATCATCCCGCACTTCTCTGGAACTCGGTACCACGGATGACGGGTCAATCACCATGACCACCACGGTGCTCGACCAGTCACGATACTGTGCGATTATTTTACCCTGCCCCGCCTGCTTTGCCAAGAAGAGTCCGTCACCGTCAATGGTACCGATGCCGTCGCGCACGATCCAACTGACCGGCACATCGTCCTTCCAGGTATTCTCCCCGAAGCGGAACTGCGCGGTGAATTGCAACGTTTGTCCGACATACACCGCGAGCGGTGCATTTGGCGTGAGGGGAATGCCGGACGGTTGCAGCACCAGCCGCATCTCTTTCGGCGGTGTTATGAAGGGGTCGTTTGCTTGATCGGCCAGCGTGATGCGCAGCGAGACTTTGCGCTGCAGGTTGTCGATCGCCACACGCACTTCGGCGGCGAAGCCATCCTGGCGTTCAGCCTTGATGACTAGATCGCCGTTCGGCACATTGGTGAAGGAGAACGTGCCGTCCTGCAGCGTCGACGTCGACTGCAACAGTTGCCCGGTCGTATCGAGCAGGCGCACGGGCACATCGGCCGCCGGTTCCAGGGTAATTGCCCTGGTCATCGGCAACACGACCTGGCCATCGATCGTGCCGATCGGTACACTGCCGCCGGATAACGAGGATCCGCCATACGAAGAGCAACCCGCCAGCACGAATGCCAGGCACACGCACGAAATTATCCACAGGCCAGCCTTCATACCGCTTCCTCCTCCAACTGTGCCAGCGGTGGCCATTCGGCCTCTTGCACGACCCGGGCCGCTTCAGCATCCTGTCCTTGCAGTCGATAGATGCGTGCGAGCCCCAAATACGGTTCCCAGGCCAGGCGATATTCGAGATAGGTGTCGCCTGTCGGTTCCTGCTGCAGGGCCTGTCGCAGCGTGGTGAGCACGGTAATCGCTTCGGTGTAACTCGCTGTCGCACCGGCCAGGTCACCGCGGTGTTCTCGTCGGCGCGCATCTTCCAGCAGCACCGGCCAGCGTAAAGCCGGCACGGCGATGTGCGCGGTCTCCTGCACGAGATTGGTCACGTCGACCGCCGCATCCAACTGCGCCAGCGCCAATGACGCCTGAATGGCGGGCAACTGCGCCCCGATCGCTTCCGCCATTTCGCGGGCGGGGGTGAACGCCTCGCGGGCTTGTGCGCGATCCTCCCGCGCGAGATGGGCTTCGCCCAGCGTCACCAGCGCCGTGGCCTGGGCGATCGGCTGGCCGAGATGCGCGCTGATCTCCCAGGCTTGCGCCGCATGGTAGTGCGCATCATGCGCAAATCCGGCGCGCAGGTATCCGGTGGAAAGCGCCAGTTGTGCGGCGAGTTCGGCGCGGCGGGTGCCGGTGGCGATGCTCTGTTGCAGGGCATTTTTCGCCAGGGTGCGCGCCTCATCGTAGCGTCCCATCTCATTGAGAGTGTGAGCCATTTCCGCCCAGGCGAGCGCTTCGCGCCCCTTATCGCAGGACATGCGCGCCCAGCGAGCGGCGGACTCCAGCGATTGCCGGCTCTCGCCGAGTGTGCCGCACAGCCGTTGGCAGACACCGAGGGTGAGCAGCCCTTCGATGAACTGATCCCGGTTGGCGGTTTGCACGGCGATATCGAGCGCGGTGCAGGCTTCCTGGCGGGCCGATGCCGTGTCGCCACAGGCGAGATGCACATTGGCGAGGTTGCCGACCACGTAGAGGCGCAGGACTTGCGCCGCTGAGGGTGTGGGGGCGGTATCGGCCAGGGCCAACGCTTCGTCCAGCAGTTCCAGCGCGCGCTGGTACTGACCGCGTTGCTCGGCTACCGCCGCCAGGGAAACCAGCCCCTGCCAGCGGGCGGTCCACCCGCCCTGCGCGACCACGCCGGTGAAGCAGGTTTCTGCTTCTTCGACGCGGCCCAGCGCGAGCAGGCTATGGCCACGGTTTTGTTCCGCGGTCAGCAGCAGCGCCTCCAGTT
>JAGUZN010000207.1 GCA_020060775.1 Armatimonadota bacterium | reverse complement strand
CGCACCACACCGGTGAATCCAGTTAGGCCACCTATACTGCAGCATCGCCGCCGTATCCTGCAGTTGCCCGCGCCCGTTGTTCACCTCGAACGCAAAGCGTGACACCCCCGAAGAATTTCGCGCGGGAACCTCACACGGCCACTTCGTGATTTCTGTAAGGTAAGGAACGACGGCATCACCCAACGCGGTGTGCAGTCATCAGCAGCGATGTAGGAGGCCATGCCATGCGACTCGGCGGTTACTTCACGGCAAACACGGTCGGCGAACTGGAAGCATTATGCGATCGGCTGGATTGCTATGGCCTCTCCGCTATCCATGCTCCCGCACGCCTCGCCGAGATGAATCCCGATGCCTGCGCCATGTTCGGTGAACGCGCCCATGCCCTGGATATCGTCATCGGAGAAGCGGGGATGTGGGAAAACCTGCTCACCACCGACCGGCATGTGCGCGCGCGGCGCATCGATCGCGTGCGGCAAATGCTGGAGAACGCCGACCTCATGGGCTGCCGCTGCGTGGTGACGTTGGTCGGCACCAAAGATCCCTCGGATCATCCGCTCGCGCCGAATCCCTATCTGTACACCGAAGCCTGTCGCAACGAATTCCGCGATATCGTCTTGCGCATTCTGGATGGGTTGGAGCTGCAGACCACCAAATTCGTCGTCGAGCCCTGGCATAACAGCTTCTTTTACCAGCCCGAAGAGATCCGCGCGTTCATCGACAGCATCGGCCACCCGGCATTTGGCCTGCACCTCGACGTGATGAACATGGTCAGCCAGCGCTACTTCTACGACACCACCAGCCTCATTCACACCACCTTCGACCTGCTGGCGCCCCATGCCGTCAGCGCCCATTTGAAAGACCTGAACTGCGATGCGCGCCACCAGTTCCTCAAGTGGGACGAGGTGTTCATCGGCGATGGGGTGCTCGATTACCCGACCTACCTCACGCGGCTCGCCGCGTTGCCCGAAGACACGCCCTGCTTCTGCGAGCACTTAGCCGAGGAACGGGACTACGCCCTCAACTTCGCGCGCCTGCACCGCCTGGCCAGCAACGCCGGCGTCCCCTTCCGCCGCCGCACCCCCATCTCAACACGCTCAATTCCGATGTAGAGTGCAGCGGGTCATCAAGGGGTATTCTCCCTGGATACTATCGTTCGTGTTCTATGCGGCACATGACGGTCGGCGGTGATGGTCCATTCCCTCCCCCTGTGAGCGGCAGTGACACGGGTGGAGGCAGGCCGAAGGCTGTGAACGAGCGTAGCAAGTCGAACAGAGGGGGGTCTACCCTATTCCCCTCCCCCTGTCGCAACGGGAGGAGGTAGGAGGGGGGTCCTTCCTTATCCATGCATCCCGGCAGGGATGCCAACTTAGCACTATCCACCAACCACTAACCACTACAACACTCACGACAGTCGTATCTCGCCGGGCACCGCGCGGTCAGCGATGCCCAGATACTGCTCGATCTGTTGCTCGATGAACAGCGCCTGCTCCTCATCCTCCAATCCGCTGACCAGCTTGAAGCGTCTACCGCCTTGCTCTTCGACAAAGACGTCATAGGTGTAGGACACCCCTTTTATGTTGCGGTGCTCCTCTGCCATGCAAAAGACTTGCGCGATCACATGCGAGAGTACCTTCCGGTTCCCCGGCCAGGGCAACGGATAGTGACGGACAGTGACTCGAGTGCGAGAGACGCGCAGTTCCGTGTGATTGACGAATCCGCCGATCGTCGCGTAGGTAATGTTCACGCCAAAGGCAATCTCGATCACATCAAAGAGCAGAATTACCAGCGGAGCGCCATCCTTAAGCTCATTGCCAAACTGGGATACCAGAAAGCTATACCAGAAGAGGCAAATAATCAGCAACCCGATGTATTTCAATGCGAACCAGCGGTGATCGACCACCAGTTCGTCAAGCTGTTGTGAGACGGTGAACCCTTTGGGCATCTCCACCTGCGGTTTGATCCCGGCTGCTGGAGTAACCGTCCCCAACGCGCTGGCGAAATTGAACACCTCGCCACAGTCGGCGCACCTGGCAATCGATGTCTCCATATTGATATCGCTCGCGGCGATGCGCTTCCCACAACGCGGGCAATATACCTGCATGATGTCATCATCCTGCGATGTCAATGCCTTACATCCCGCCCTCGTCTGCCGATGGGCCGTAGGTCGCTGGCAGTGGAATATCGTGCAGGCGCAGGTACAGCCCCAACTGCGCCCGGTGGTGGATGTTGTGATTGAACACCATGGTACGCAACACGCCGGCGCGCGGCAGCGTGAACAGCACCTGCTCACCTGCCGAAAGCGTCCAGGGGGCAGCCAACGCCGCATCGTCCACCTCGGCCAGTAGGGCGCGCGCTGCGCCGAAGTGCTTGTCGAACAAGGCCAGCAGCTGTTCCCGCGACTCCACCGACGGCGTGAATTCCTCCTGCACGTCCGGCGTATGAATATCAACGCCATCCGTGCTCAACACGCTCATCGCCCAGCCCGGCAGCATCGCCAGATGTCCGGCCAGCCACCCCATCGTCGGTGACTTGACGTGCGGCGCCCACCCCAGCAGCTCCTCCGGCACACGCGCCAGCATGGTGCGGGTCAATGCCATTTCCCGCTCGAATTCCGGCAACAACGCATCGCGCAGCATGGTCTTCTCCTTTGCATTAGAAGTGCATTTCCCAGTATAGCATCCGTGCGCCACCCGGGCGACATTATCATCGCAATCGTTTCCCCAGAAAGACGCGGGTCACATCGCGCACCACCTCGAAATGCCGTCCCAGCGCCTCCAGATACGGGCTCTCACAGGCGCTCTCGCCGTTAATCGTCTCCACCGTCAGGCGCAACAGCGGCTGCACCCGGCGCTCCAGCAGCACATGCAACGGCGCGAAACAGGCATCGAGTTGTGCATCATCCGACGCCAGATGAATCATCAACTCCTTGCCTTCCCGCTGGATCACCAGCAACAGCGCATGTCCGCGAAAGGCGAGGTAGTTGCCGGGCAACCGTTTCGGGAATCGCCCCTTCAACGGTGACAACGGCAACCCGCTGCACGACGCCGGGTCACAGGCATTGATCCACCAGATGGCCTCAGTGGGGAGCGTGCGCTGCAGCAGGCGGAACGCCTCGTGCGAGGCGAATTGTAAACCGGGCACGCCGTGGAAAAAGCAGCCGGTGAGAACTTCGCCTGACAGTTCCATCAGCCGCAAGGCACGAAACAACCGCGGCCACTGGAACGGCGGCAGTTCCCCCTGCAGCAATTCGCGGAACAGGATGCCGTAACGGTTGAGCAACACCCGCGCGCGCTCCTTCGCCTGTTCCTCCGCCTCCAGCAGATCCTCGGTCTCAGGAAATTCGGGCAGCCGATACCAGTTGCCGGACACCGGCGTTGCAGCGCTCCAGCGCTGGAATCCCCCGCGCGGCACTCGTCGAGCCGCCCGCTGGCGTTCATTCACCTCCGGCAACTTCGGTGGTTGAAACTTCGTGGCGATCCCCCGCCGCAACGTTGCCGGGCTGTCGCTGCTGATCACCCCGCGCCAGACCCCGTCCCACAATCGCGCCACCAGCTCCTGCATGCGCAACGACGACCGCATCGATAGCGCGTGCCACGGATAGCGCGCATGGTCATCGGGCAACAGATCGCGCAAATCATGCCCCGCAACAGCGCGGCCGAGCAGCGGTAGATCGTCATCAAGGCAGAAGCTCACCCGCCCGGGCTCCACCCCGACCCAGTGCCATGCCCCCTGCTGCAGCAGACTGTCCAACCAGGCGGGATCATACGCCGCAATTCGCGCGGGGAGAATCGCTTCCTCCCACAATTCCGCCCGAGCGGGATACCCGCTCAATTGCGCCAACCGCTCCCCGAGGGCATCCGCCCCCGCCTGTCCGCCGCAGATGCCCTGGTACTGCGCCAGGAACAGCGGCAGCATCTCGCCCGGCAGCGGAGCAAATGCCGGCGTCGCGGCGGCGCGCGCCATACGCAACAGGATCTCGTAGTTCTCGCTGTCGCACAGCAGCTCATCAACGTGCTCCTCGCACAAGCGACCGCGAATGATGCGCTGGGTATCGACCAGATCGTCGACGAGGGAAGTCAACAACTCGTCGGATAACGCGAGAGTCTCATGGATGAGTGACGGGGCAATCGGTCCGTAGTAGCTCAACCACTCGCCCAGCAGACTCGTGCGCACTTCATCCGGGTCCGTCGCCTCGGGCTCCGGCAGTATGGGCAGCAATGCGCCGGCCAGTGGGCGGAGCTGCGGGAGTTCCGGCCACAACGCGCACAGCCGCGGCAGCAATTCCGTGGCGGCAATGAGCGGTACATTCCCGCCTGGCGGCTGCACCTCGACCAGCTTCCCCGCGGTCTCCTCCAGCACCGCCGCCTCCGTCAGGCCGTGATCGCGCAGCATCGCCTGCAACAACGACGACCACTCGTCCCGTGGAATAAGCAACCGCTCCTTGGCCCAATCGAGCAGATCACGCGCTGAAGATGGCCCATAACCCTCGGCCGTGCACTGTCGCTTGGCAACAAACCGCGCGATTACCTCCGCTGCGATCGCCGGGCGCAGTTCCGGTGAAAAGACCACTTCGCGCAGCAGGTCATCGCACAACGATGAGCGCCCCTGCCCTGTCGGCGTGTCATCCATGTACATGTACTGGTTGACCTGATTCCAACTGGCGGCGCGCGCGAATGGGCTGGGAGCCGCCGTATGTACCTCGCTCCAGGCGATCTCCCCGGTCTCCAGTTCGCACAGTACCGTGCGCACATGCTCCAGATCGAACTCGTCCTGCAGGCAGGCGCGCCAGGCCTCCAGCAAAATGGGGAAGTCGGGATAATTCCCCACCGCCTCCAGCAGACGTTTCGAACGCAACCGCCCCACCCACAGCGGGAGGCGCTCGCGCTGATGTCGCCGGGTGACGAGCAGCGCCCGCCCGGCGCACTCGCGAAAACGTGCGCCGAAAAAGCCCGATCCCTCCAGCGCCTGCCGGAGCAGCGCATCGAGCTGTGCGCTGCTCACCAGCGACAGCATCTCCGCGCCCGCGATATCCTGCGGCACCTGGATGTACAGCGCATGGTCCGCGATATAGATCTCCGGCCGCTCGCCGTATCGCGCCTGCCAGGCCGCCCCCAGGGCCAGCGCAAAAGGTCGGTTCACGCGGCCCCCCCACCCCGTATGCAGCACAATTTGATGCCCGGGGTGCCCGTACGGCCCGGTTTCCCCGTGCTCGATCACCAGGTGGTGGCGGTGCGGCAAAGCGCACCCGCAGAACTCCCGCTGCCCGCGCAGGTGGTCGATGAGCTGCTGGGCCGCCTGTGGCTCCAGGCAGTAGGCGTCGTGTAACTCTGCTGCAAAAGCCGGATCATCCAGCCGTGTATCCGCCTCCTCCAGAAAACGGGCAATCCGCTCGGCGAAATGGAACGGGCGGTCCACCGGTTCGGAACGCCAGAACGGCGCCTGTTTCCCCTGGGTAGCGATCGGGCGGGCGAAAACATCATTATGGGTGATGCGCTCGATGCGCCAGTTTTGCGTCCCGAAAGTCAGCACCTGGCCGATGCTCGCCTCCCACACGTACTCTTCATCGAGATCGCCCACCAGCGCGCCCGACTCCTGGTGGCGCAGGTGATAATACCCGCGATCGGGGATCATGCCGCCGGACATGTACAGCGCCTGCACCGCCCCGCCGCGTGCAACCACCGTGTTGTCGATCCGATCAATCGACAACCGGGCGGCCAGTTCGCGCACGCGCGTGTCCGCATACCGTCCTGCCAGCATCTCCAGCACCAGGTCGAACTGTGCACGAGATAGGTAGTGGAAAGAATGGCTGCGCCGCACCTCAGCATACAGCTCATCGAGATCCCACGTCTCCACGCCGGCCATTGAGATCAACACTTGCGCCAGCACATCCAGCGGACAATGGATGGTGCGTGCCTCCTCGATATCCTGCGCCTGCACCCCCCGCGCCAGCACGGCGGCGGTCAACAAATCCTGCGGGTGGGTGGCAAACAGCGTAGCGCGGCTCGTCTCCCCCACCTGGTGGCCGGCACGCCCGATGCGCTGAATCGCCGGCGCAATCCCCGGCGGCGACTGGATGAGCACCACCTCGTCCAGCGCGCCGATGTCGATGCCCAGTTCCAGCGAGTTGGTCGCCACGATGGCGGGCAGCCGCCCCTGCTTCATCCGCCGCTCCACCTCGGTGCGCAACTCCCGCGACAGCGAGCCGTGGTGTGCGTACGCCAGCATCTCGGATTCATCGGCATTCAGCATCCAGGTGATCGTCTCCGCCAACCGGCGCGTATTGGTGAACAGCAGGGTGGAACGATGCTGCTGGATGATCGCCTTGCACTCCTGCACGACCGCCGGCCAGATGGAGAGACGGCCGAACTCATCAGCGTCACGCTCGGTATAGCGTACCTGCAGCCGATACTGTTTCTGCGCGCCGGAACGCACCAGCGCCACCGGTCGCGGCTGATACCGCTCACCGTCCAGGCGTTGATAGCCGCCGATGAATGCCGCCACCGTCTCCAACGGGCGCACGGTCGCGGAGAGTGCGATGCGCTGAAACTCCCCGGATAGCCGCACCAGCCGCTCCACCGCGCTCATCAAATGCACGCCGCGCTTGCTGTCGATCACCGCGTGCACCTCGTCAAGGATCACCGCCGCGAGCGAGGAGACGAGCGGCAGGCTGCCGCGCGCACTGATGATCAAATTCATGCTCTCGGGCGTGGTGATGAGGATCTCGGGCGGACGGCGTACCATGGCGCGCCGCTCCTCCGCCGGGGTATCGCCGCTGCGCGTGAGGACGCGGATGCGGGGGAATTCCAGCCCCGCCGCGCTAAACGCCTGCTGCAGCTCGGCTAGCGGTTGCAGTAGGTTGCGCTGGATATCATTGTTCAACGCCTTCAGCGGGGACACGTACAGCACGCGACAACTTCCGCGCGGATACGCGCCGGTGACCAGTTGATTGATCGCCCACAGAAATGCCGTCAACGTTTTGCCGCTGCCGGTAGGGGCGGTCACCACCACGTGCTCGCCCGCGGCAATGCGCGGCCACGCCGCCGCCTGCACATCGGTCGGCGTGCCGATGCGCTCGCGAAACCACTGCGCGATGACGGGGTGAAACAGATGCAGGCTGTCGTCAACGGTAACCATCGGCGGTAGAGGATATCATACCGCATATTGGGCATGGCAAGCAATTGTTCTCTCGCCGAAGAAGTTACCGTTTGACAGCCCCGGGAATGCCCCATAGAATGAGGGTGCGACCGAATATGACATCCATCGCCGCCCCGGAGGGAATATGCGTTGGCTCGCGCTGCCGCTCCTCATACTATCCGGCTCTGCACTCCTCGCTGCGGGGGGGATGCAGGCACACGGACATGCGATGCCTGATGTTGCGATGAAATACGTCGTGTGGGCCTTCCTCCTGGGCGCAATCTCAGCCGTGTCGCTCCCCATCGGTTCGCTGCTGGGCGTCTACTGGAAACCCCGCCCGGCCCTCACCGCCGCCCTCACCGCTTTCGGCGCCGGCGCGCTGCTCGCCGCCTTGAGCATTGAACTGGTGGCGCCTACAGTGATGGCCGCCGTAGGACATGGGGTGACGATAACCGAAGCCGGACGCGACCCCCAGACCGAACTCGTCTACCTGTTGCTCGGCTGTGTGGTCGGCGGCATTCTCTTCGTCATTCTCGATCAACTGGTCAATGCGCACGGTGGATACCTGCGTAAAACAGCAACGACCATCACTTTCCTGCGGGCCAATCGTGCGCAACGCCTCCAGCGTATGCTCCAGCAACTTCGCAGTATGGAGTTACTGCATGATCTTACCGAAGACGAACTGCGCCAGCTCGTTGAAAGTATCCGTCCCGTTCTGTTCACTAAAGGGACAGTCATCTTCAATGAAGGCGACGAGGGCGATAATCTGTATTTCATCGACCGTGGTGCCGTGCAGTTGCAACGGCAGGGAGAAGTGATCACCACCCTGGGCCCGGGCGACGTACTCGGAGAAATCGCTTTGCTCACCGGCGTGCCGCGCACCGCACGCGCCCTCGCCTGCGAACATACCATCACCCTCGCGCTCTCCTGTGGGGCCTTTGATCGTCTGCGTTGTCAGGTGCCCGCCCTGGAACGTGCAACCTCTCACCTGGCCAGTGAACGGCTGGCAGCCCTGTCCGCACGCGACGAAGCCTCAACCCATTCCACCGTGGTCTGGATGACACAGGCCTCAGCGGCGCTGCGGCATGGGCGCGCCGTGCCCACACCTCATGAAGTACAGCAGGCGGCGCGAGAACATAATGGCGCACCCCTCGCCATCTGGCTCGGTATCTTCCTGGATGGCATCCCCGAGAGCCTCGTCATCGGTATGGTCTTCCTCGGAGTGTTGACAGCGCAACTCGCGCAGGGCGCGCCATCCTTCCATCAAGTCGTGCCCTATGCCCTCATCGCCGGGCTCTTCCTCTCCAACTTCCCCGAAGCCCTCTCCAGCAGCGTCGGCATGCGCCAGCAAGGATGGCGCCGGCTGAACGTGCTCTCCCTTTGGCTCTCGCTCATGTTGATGACCGCATTCGGCGCCATGATCGGTTATCTGATCGGCCCCGGTATGGACCCGACACTCCTCATCGGCATCCGGGGCATCGCCGCTGGCGCGATGTTGACGATGATCGCGCAAACCATGGTGCCGGAAGCTGTGCATCTCGGCGGGCCAAACATGGTCGGGTTGAGCACCCTGGGCGGCTTCCTGGCGGCAATCGCCTTTAAATTCTTCGAGGCGTAATCACGCCCGAGGCAGCGTAAACGTGAAGGTGCTGCCCTCGCCGACCCTGCTCTCCACCTCAATGCGTCCACCGTGCGCCTCCACCAGCATACGCGTGATGTATAACCCCAGCCCGATCCCCTCCGTTTTCCGCATGCCTTTCGCCCGATAATACCGCTCAAACAGATGGGGAAGATCCTCCGGGGCAATGCCGTATCCCCGGTCGGCAATGGAGACAGCTACCATGCCATCTTCAACACGAGCGCGAATCCGCACGGGAGTCGCCGGGTCCGAGTACTTCAGTGCGTTGGAGAGCAAATTGATAATAATGCGCTCCAGGCGATCCTCATCCGCACACACCGGCGGTAATGCCTCCGGCACTTCAGCCTGAATGCGTCCCACGTCAATCACCGCCGCCGACCGCTTCAGCAAATCGCATAGATATGAGGCCAAGGGTATAGCGCGCTGGTTGAGCACCATCTGCCCACCCTCCAGCCGGGCGAGGTCCACTAAATCCTGAATCATCACGTTCATCCGCCGTGCGCTGCGCAATATCGCGTTGGCGCTCTCACGCAGCGTACCATTCACGTGCACAGCCTCGATGGCATCGTACAGCACCTGGGCATACCCGTGGATGGTAGTGAGCGGCGAGCGCAGGTCATGGGAAATGGTGTGGGTGTAGAGATCGCGCTGCTCCTGCAACTGGTGCAGTGTGGTGATATCGGTGAATTCGACCACCACGCCAAGCATGTGCTCTTCAATACAAATCGGCGAGGCGCTGATGGAAAACCAAGACGTGCGCTCCGGCAAGCGGAACACGACCACCTCGCCGCGCACTGTCTCCCCGTGAAACGCGCGAAACACCGGCGAGCGTTCGAACGGAAACGGTTGACCATCAAGGGTCTCCAACGGCAACTCGGCAAATTGCTGATGATAATCCGCTAAATGATCCACCCCCGCCTGATCAAATAACTGCTTGGCCGTCTCGTTCATCCGGCGCACGCTACCGTCCGGGTTGTACACTATGTACCCGTCGGGAATCGATCTGATGGTGGCATCCATCTCCGCCGCCCATTCCTCGGTGTTCCGCAATAGCGAGTGCAACTGATCCTGGGCATGCCGCAGACCGGTCACATCGCGGATCGCCACCACGCGCACAGTGCGCCCGCGATACTGCACGTTGCGTGCTCGGATCTCCCCGATCGTCGAAGTACCATCCTTATGCAGCGACACCGCTTCGTACGGGCCGAAATCCTTGGCAATCATATGCTGCAAAATCGTCGGTCGCGACACCGGAGCGGTGAGATCGAGCACCGTCATCTGCCGCAATTCCTCAGGGGTGTAGCCGAAATGATCCACGATCGCCTGATTGAAATCGAGGATCTTCCCCTGCGCATGGATAATGATCCCCTCCGTCGTCGCCTCGGAAAAGGCGCGGAACCGATCCTCGCTCTCGCGCAACTGCTCTTCGGCCGTGCGCCGGTCGGTAATATCGCGCAAGGCGATCGCCACATGCGCAATTACTCCACCTGGAGACAACGGAAAGTAGCGCACTTCCAGATACCGACGCCCTAATTCGGGGAAGGTAAACCATTTTTCGTACTGCACGGTTTCCCCGGCAAACGCGCGCTCCAGCATCGGATGAATCATCTGCTCGAACACCGCGTCGCCGAGAAACGCTGGGGCCTGCTGACCTATCACCGCTTCGCGTGTGGTATTGTGTAAACTGGCATAGGCAGTATTCACCGTGGTGAATATGAAGGCACGGTCGAGCACCATCATCGGGTCTGGGGAGTGCTCAATCAGTGACGAAGTAAGTTCCAGCGCGCTGCGCGACTGCTGGAGAGCGGCCTCAACCTCGTGGAGGCGTGACTCCAGCGCTCGGATATCCCGTTGCAGGACACCGATCGTCTCTTCCGCCTCCCGGTATGCGGCCTCATAATCCACGATACAAGCTCCCCGTGTAGCCTCGTGGATACTATAACCGCATATTGGCGTACCCGGGTGCGACTTCTCGGACGGAAGCAGGGACACGACCGCGAGAAGGACAGCAATGTACAAATAGCTGAATCATCTCACCGACATCATTGTCCGGAAGGACTGCGGAGCATAGCAGGATGCACCAGAGGGGAGTACGATTGGACGGCTGACCACAGACGACTTGGGCATGATGAAAGACCGCATCTCCATCGATACGCATTCCCAGCCGGCCGGCGTCGCCTCGCCTCCTGTGCCGGCTGGCGACAAGAAGAGGTGCGGGCGTAACGCCGTGACGGTTACGCGTGTATGACGTCCGGGAACTGATCGCTGACTTCCTCGCGAATGCGATGCAGGCCGGGGAGCGCATGGAAAAAGGCATCGACGATCTCCGGGTCGAAATGCCGCCCACGTCCCTCGCGAATCACCGCTAACGCCTCCTCCTCCGGCACGGCAGGGCGGTACACGCGCGGATGCGTCAGCGCATCGTAGACATCGGCCACCGCGACAATGCGCGCACCCGCGGGAATCCCCTCGCCGGCCAACCCGTACGGATACCCGCTCCCATCCCACTTCTCGTGGTGGGCGAATGCGATCTCGTGTGCCAATTGCACCAGCGGCACCCGGGCACTGGCCAGAATATCGCCGCCGATCACCGTGTGGCTTTTGATAACCTCGAATTCCTCGGTGGTCAACCGGCCGGGCTTGCGCAGGATCGCATCCGGCACTCCGATCTTGCCGATGTCGTGCATGGGAGCAGCCAGGCGCAGGTCGTCGAGCACGCGACCCTCCCACCCCAACGCCGCCGCCAGCTCCGCCGCAAAAAGTCCCATCCGCTTAATATGCGCCCCCGTCTCCTCGTCGCGATACTCGGAAGCCGCCACCAGCCGCAGCGTGATTTCCTCCTGCGTCTCGCGCAACTCCGCCGTGCGCTCCTGCACCTTCTGCGCCAGTTCGATCTCGTGTCGACGGCTCTCGATCATCAAGCGGCGTCGCTCCAAGGCGTTCACCACGTTGATGATCACCTCATTGCTCTCAAAGGGCTTGATGACATACCCAAAGGTGCCGAGCTCCACCGCCTGCACGGCCATCGCACGATCATCAACACCGGTGACCATGATCACCGCGGTCTCCGGATAAGTATGGCGCATCAAATGCAGCAACTCCATGCCCGACATGCCCGGCATGGAAATATCGAGAATGGCCAGCGAGTACGGATGACGTTGCAGCAACTCCACCGCGTCTTCACCACTGCTGGCGACATCACACCAATACCCCTCTGCCGTGAGCAGACGATTGAGTAAGCGGCGAATGAACTCCTCATCATCGACGATGAGAATATGGTGTTGGTCCGGTTGTTCCATATCCCGCCCTCCACACGTTACCTGCCCAGCACGTCGCGCACCTTTTGACCGATCGTCTCCAGGGTGAATGGTTTCTGCATGAACGCCACCCCAACGTCGAGCACACCATGGTGCACGATTGAATTTTCCGTATATCCCGACATGTACAATACGTTGAGTTGTGGATGCTGCTGCTTCAGCCGATCGAATAGCGCGCGACCGTGTACATCCGGCATCACCACATCCGTCAACAGCAAATCAATCCGTCCTGGATAGGTGGCAAAAATTTGCTCCGCCTCTGCGCCGGATGCTGCCTCAAACACGGTGTAGCCCAGCAACGTCAAGCAACGAGCGGCAATATCGCGCACCGTGGACTCGTCTTCGACAATTACCACGACTGCCGTGTCGGAGGCTTCACGAGCCATCGACGGCGCCGTCATCGACCTGTCAGCATGCGCTTCAACCTCTGGCAGATACATCTTGAACGTGGTGCCCTCCCCCGGCTCACTGTACACCCAGATATTCCCATGGTGTTGTTTAATGGTGCCATATACCATCGGCAAACCGAGCCCCGTTCCCTTTTGCGCTTTCTTGGTGGTAAAAAATGGCTCGAAGATCCGCGCCATCAACGCTTCATCCATGCCGATGCCGGTGTCGGAAACCGCCAGCATCACATACGGGCCGGGCTCCACGCCAACATGACGCTCAGCATAGTCCTGATCGAGCTCGACATTGGCGGTTTCAATCGTCAGGGTGCCGCCGTGTGGCATGGCATCCCGCGCATTGATCGCCAGATTCACAATCACTTGCTCGATCTGCCCGGGATCGACGCGAACGCTCCCCAGATCTGCGGCCGGTATGAACTCCAGCGTGATCGTCTCGCCCAACAAACGCCCCAACATTTTCGCCATGTGCTCCACCAGCGTGTTGAGGTTGACGACCTCGGGCTCCAGCGTCTGCCGCCGGCTGAAGGCTAACAATTGCCGGGTGAGTTCAGCAGCACGCTTGCCCAGCCGCTCGATCTCCTCCAGATCCTCGCGCTGCGGAGCGTCCGCCGGCAGGCGGTCGAGCACAAAACGCGCGTAGCCCAAAATCCCCGTCAGAATATTATTGAAGTCATGGGCCATGCCGCCGGCAAGCTGCCCGATGGCCTCTAACTTTTGCGCGTGACGGAACTGTTCTTCGAGCACTTTCTGCTCGGTAATATCCGCAAGGGTTACGACCGCTGCAGTGATACAGCCATCCGGCCCATATAACGGCCCGGCCGAAATCCGTACATCAACCGGACGGCCATCCTTACGGTTGCGGCGTGTCACGAAGTCTTCGAGCAACTGGCCGGAAAAGACCAGGGCAATATTGGCGACGAACTCCTGTTGACAATCCACAGGGACGTAAGGTACCACACAACCGATCACTTCATCCTCTGTCCATCCGAATAGACGCTCAGCCGCTGTATTCCACATCTGCACGCAACCGTCATACGCAAGTACAATAATGGCATTAGGCGAATTATCCAACACCGCCTCGATGCAGTGGCGCGCTTGCTTCGCAGCCTGCTCGGCCTCAATCATATCCGTGACATCGCGCACAACCGCGTAAACCAGACGTTCATCGGCAACGGGATAGGAATCCCAGGATATGAAACGGTAGCCCCCGTTACGATGCTGGTATCGGTTGATGAAATTGGTGACAGCCTGCCCATCGATTAACTGCTGTCCCGCCGCACGGGTGGCCTCACGATCTTCAGGATGGATGAAGTCGAGCCAGGGAGCTGACAGCAGATCTTTCTGCGTCCAGCCCAGTGTACGTTCCCAGGCCGGGTTGAGCGTCTTAAAGTAACCATCGAATCCCGCGATCGCGAACATATCGATAGAGTAGGTAAACAAGCGATCGCGCTCGGCCTGCATATGCTTCAATGGTGTGATATCCATGACGAAGCCTTCCAGCATCGGCGCGCTCGCATGATCGCCCAGAATGCCTTTGCCCTTTGCCCATACCCACCGTGTCTGCCCCTGACGGTCGATGATGCGATACTCGACCTCAAAAGCGCCGTACTGCGCCAACCCTGCCTGGACGCGCTGCCAGACCATGTCCCGATCCTCTGGATGAACCAGCTCATTGTACGAGAGGCTCTCCATCAGCTCCTCCGGACGGTAGCCGGTCAGTGGATGACATCCCTCGCTCACAAAGAACATCGGCCAATCCGGCGTGTTAGCACACCGGTAGGCCATACCCGGCAAGTTGCTCATCAACGTCGCTAATTGCCGCTGGCTTTCCTGTAAATGCTCCTGAGCACGTTGCGCGCGTTCTTCCAACGCAATGCGGAACAGCGCAAACGCTAGATCGCCGCTGATTTCTTCGATCAGCGCCATCTCCTCAAAATCGTGTGCCAGGTAACTGGGCAGTGATACCGATAACACGCCATAACACCGTTCCTGGTGGCGCATGCCGATCACCAGCGCGGCGTCTTCGATAATGTCGACTGACAGGCGGCAGCCAAGACACTGCTGGCGAATATCATCAATGTGACAGATCTCTGCTGAAGCGAGCGCCTGCTGCACGCAGAAGGGGTGGTCTCCTTGCTGCAACTGCTCGGTGAAGGCCAGGTATCGCTCTCCCAGCCCGGAACCGGCCGTCAGCACCACCTGTTGTTGCGCATCAACTAACGTAATCCACGCGGTGCTGTACCCATACTGCGTGAGATACTCGCAGGCGCCCTGAATGAGCTGGTGCCGGTCAGTCTCCCGGGTGATCAACTGATTGACATTGCGCACCGCGCGCAAGGCCGCGTTCAAGTGCTCAACCCGTGCCAATATGGCCCGCCTATCGGTAATATCCTCGATCACCCGCGTAAAGTACCGCGGTTCACCGGAGGGTAATCGCGATAGCGACACCGTATGGTTGACCCAGATCAGTTGGCCATCCTGGCGGATGTACCGCTGCTCTGCGGCATAATGCTCGACCTCGCCATCCAGCAACTGCCGCATGTACTCACGCTCGATGGCGTAATCCGCCGGCGGCATGATCTCGCGGATATTGCGACCGACGATCTCCGCTTCGCCATAACCGGTAACATGGCAAAACTGCTGGTTCACCCGTAAAAACGTTCCGTCGGGGGCGGTATGCGCCATCCCGGACGCGGCTTGTTCGAAAGTGCTGCGGAATAACTCCTCGTTCGCCTGCAACTGCTGTTCGCTGTGCCGGTGCTCAGTCACGTCGGTTCCCGAGGACAGCACGCCCGTCACGGCGCCGCCGGCATCACGCAACAGCGTGCTGTGCCAGGCGATCAAACGCTCCTCGCCCTGGCGAGTCAGGATGGGGTTCTCAAGGTACTCGTGGGAGTCGATCTCACCGCCGAGGATGCGACGCAATACCTGGCCGATCGGTTCACGAGAGGCCGGAGGCAAACAGGTCTCCATCCAATCCCGGCCGATCAACTCGTGGGCATCATAACCGAGAAGTTGACAGCCCTTGCGATTGATCAGCGTAATCCGCCCCTTGACATCGAGACCAACCAATACGACCTCGATGACATCCAGGTAATGTTGCGCCAGATCACGCTCCTGGCGCAATTGCGTCGCTTGCTGCAGGGCGGTGATCTCCTGTTGCACGGTGGCGTGGAACTGCTCCATCACACGGCGGTGTAATGGTGAACGGGGCCCCGCGCAGGTGTCAAGCACGCACAGCGTGCCGAACACCTCCCCGGTCGGCCAACGTAACGGCATACCAAAATAACTGGTGAAACCATCGGCAACCTCCGGGCTATCTTGCCAATCTGCCTCAGTGACAGCATGGGCGACTTCCAGGGGAGCGCCTGCTGCCAACACCTTCCTGCAGAAGCGACCGGCGCCTTCGGGAAACACGTAACCTGCCGGATAGCGGGCACACGCATCGCTATTGGCGGCAAGCACGCAAATATTTTCGTCATATGCGTGTGTTATGAGTGCGATAGGCGCTTGCAGTAATTCGGCAAAGAGATCAAGCGTGCGTTGCCAGCGCAGACAAAGCTCAGCCGGAATGTTCATCCCGCCGGTCGCGTCGGAGTGCACTTCAGTTACCATCAGGTACGTCCTTCAATAACAAATACATTACTGGGAACCAAATCGTAAGAACTGACATGACGATGCAACAAGAGCTGATGCCTCATGAGCCTCGTCGGCTTGGTGAAGCCAGGCGAGTGCCGGCGCGCATCGTCTCACAGGTGGATAAAGTAAGTGCTGAACTATTCTTCCATATCTTATATCGGATGTACTACTACCCATCTCTCTCTTCAGCGAGCTGATAAATACCGTGCCCCTGGTACCGACCGCTGGCAACACTGGCGGAGAAATAAATCCGACAAAAACATCTATTGACAATATAACAATATAGTTATATACTATACAACAATCGGGCGGTGCAGGCGCCATGCAACTCCTGAAAGGGTCTATCGTACACGTAAGAGGGGCGAGCGCCGAGCAGAAGCCGCCTGAATGGATAAATATGGCGTAGCGCACCCACAGGAGATTCGCGCAACCACACGAATGCGTAACGTACAGGGAGGGAGCGAGAATGCCGAAACTGCGTACACTTATCATAATTGGGGCCCCACTCCTGCTGGTGGCGACCGTTAGCCTGGTGATACTCGCCAGCGGACGGAAGAAAGGGCCGGCGCACGCACAAGCGGAAACGGCGCCGATAACGGTGCAAACCGTGATCATCAGCCGCCAGGAGTATCCGGTGATCGATGAGGCTCCGGGCACGGTGGCGGCTATCCGGCAGGCGGACATCGCCCCCAAGGTCATGAGCCATATCGACGCAATCTACGTGCGCGAAGGCGATCATGTGGTCAAGGGGCAACTGCTGGCACGGCTGGAGGGCAAGGATATTGCCGTCAGCGTGCAGCAAGCAACGGCCGGGCTCATGAACGCTGAAGCGGCCTACGAGCAGACGAAAACGGCCTACGCCATCCAGCGCACGCAATCGACCACCGGCGTCCGCCAGGCGGAAGCGGCGGTGGAGCAGGCGAAGGCGCAACTGGCAAAGGTAAAACAGGGGCCACGTCCCGAGCAAATCCGCCAGGCGGAAGAACAGGAAGCCCGCGCCAAAGCAGCCTATGAGCAGGCCGCCGCGCATCTCGACATGGCGCGGGAGGGCGCGCGCAGTCAGCAAAAGCGCCAGGCCGAACAAGGCGTCATCGTAGCCAAACAGCAGGTGGCGCAGGCCGAAGCCGGCGTGAGCGCCGCTCGTGCGAACCTGACCACGGTGGAGAGCGATTACACCCGTGTGAAGAACCTGTACGAACAGGAGATCCTCCCGAAACAACGCCTCGATCACATGACCGCGCAACTGGAGGCGGCAAAGAGCGCCGTGCGCCAGGCCGAGGCGGGCGTTGCCGCTGCGAAAGCCGGGCTGGAAATGGCGAAAGCGCAGGCCAGCATGGTCGAAGAAGGTGCGCGCTCCCAGGAGATCACCGCCGCCGACAAGCAGGTGGCGCAGGCGAAAGCCGCCTATGAACAGGCGCGCCAGGAAACGCTGATGGCCCGGCAGGGCGGTCGCTGGGAAGACATCACCACCGCGGAAGCCGCCGTGCGCCAGGCCGAAGAAGCGCAGCGTGCCACCCGTGCGGCACAGGCGCGCGATCAGGTGAGCGCGAAAGATATCACCCGCGCCAAGGCCGGGGTGGCGCAGGCGCGCGCGGAAGTGGCCCGGGCCGGCACCATGCTCGGTTACACCAACATCTACGCCCCCTTCGATGGGGTCATCACCGCCCGCCAGGCCGATCCCGGCGATATGGCCATGCCGCAAATGCCCATCCTGTCCATCGATGATCACACGCAATACCAACTGGTCAGCCGCGTGCCGGAAAGCATCGCCGCGCGGATGACGAAAGGCGCGACCGTCACCGTCGTGTTGAGTGCCCTGAATCAGACCGTCACCGCGCGCATTGCCGAAATCGTGCCCAGCGCCGATCCCGCCACCCGCACGCTCACTATCAAGGCCAACCTCCCGCGCCTCGCTGGCCTGCAGTCCGGGCTGTTCGGTCGGATGCAAATCGCCTCCGGCAAGGAAGATCGGTTGATGGCGCCGCGCACGGCCGTCGTCGAGCGCAATGGCCTCACCGGCGTCTACACGCTGGTCGAAGGCAAAGCCCGCTTCACACTGGTCACACTCGGCAAAGAAGCTGGCGACCTTGTGCAAATACTGAGCGGTATTGCTGATGGCCGGCGCATCATCGCCATGCCCCCGGCCGGGCTGATCGAAGGCGCACCGGTGCGCGAGGAAGGAGCCGCACGATGACAGGCAACAGGCTCGGGTTGGCCGGCGCGCTGGCCAAACGTTTCATTAACAATAAATTGACGCCGCTCATCATTGCCGCCGCCATCATCGCCGGCATTATGGCCACGCTCGCTCTCCCGCGCGAGGAAGAGCCGCAAATCGTCGTGCCCATGGTCGACATCATGCTGGCCTACCCCGGCGCGTCGGCGGAGGAGGTCGAATCGCGCGTCGTCACGCCGCTGGAAAAATTGCTCTGGGAAGTGAAGGGCGTCGAGTACGTCTACAGCACCGCCATGCCCGGGCAGGCGATGTTCATCGTGCGCTTCTACGTCAATCAGGACGAAGAAGACAGCCTGGTGAAGATCGACCATAAGCTGAATTCGCATCCCGAGCTCCTGCCGCCGGGCGCCACCCCGCCGCTGGTGAAGATGCGTTCCATCTACGATGTGCCCATCCTGGCGATGACGCTGTGGAGCGACCGGCATACGCCCATGGAACTCAAGCGCGTCGCCAACCAGCTCCTCACCACCCCGATCAAGCAGGTGCGCGACGTCTCGGAAGTCACCGTCATCGGCGGGCAGCAGCGACAAATCCGCGTCGACCTCGACCCGGTAAAGGTGGCGGGCTACTCCCTCTCGCCCGGCCTCATCGCGCAACGCCTGCAGGGGGCGAATCAACAACTTGATGCCGGCATGGTGGCGCGGGAGAACAGCACCATTGCCGTGAAATCCGGCGCGTTCCTCACCAGCGCCGAGGAGGTGGGCCACCTGGTGGTCGGCGCGTTCCATGACCAGCCGGTCTACCTGCGCGATGTCGCCGAGGTCGTCGATGGACCGGAAGACCCCGCACAGTATGTCACCTTCGGCGTGGGGCCGCATGCCGAGCATATCGGCATCGACACCCACCGCTTCACCCCGGGCACCGAGTACAATGCCGTGACCATTTCGGTGGCCAAGCATAAAGGCGCGAATGCCATCCAGGTGGCGCACCGCGTGCTGGAAAAGGCGCGCGAGCTGGAACGCACGCAATTCCCCGACGGCATCCATCTCACCGTCACCCGCAACTACGGCGATACGGCGACGGAGAAATCGAACGAACTGCTCTTCCACATGCTGCTGGCCATCGTCTCGGTGGTCATCCTCATCGCCATCGCCCTCGGCATGCGCGAGTCGCTGGTGGTGGGGCTGGCCGTGCCCGTCACGCTCGCGCTCACCATGCTCGTCTTCTACCTGTTCCAGTACACGCTCAACCGCGTGACGCTCTTCGCGCTGGTCTTCTCCATCGGCATCCTGGTGGACGATGCTATTGTGATCGTGGAGAATATCGCCCGCCACTACCGCCTGCCCGAGAACCGCGGCAAATCGCCGCTCGACGTGGCGATCAAAGCGGTCGACGAAGTGGGCAACCCGACCATCCTCGCCACCTTCGCCGTCATCGCCTCCATCATGCCCATGGCCTTCGTGCGCGGCTTGATGGGCCCTTGCATGAGCCCCATCCCGGTGGGCGCAACGGCGGCGATGGTTTTCTCCATGTTCATCGCCTTCATGGTCTCGCCGTGGGCGGCCTACAAGCTGCTGCGCCGCGACCTGGAGAAGGGACACACGGCGGTCGAGCATGAGAACGCCGGCGGACCCATGCGCCGCGCCTACGAGCGCATGGCCCGCCCATTGCTGCTGGACGCGCGCAAGCGCTGGATCTTCCTCGGGTCGCTGGTCGGGTTGCTGGCGCTGACGTTGCTGCTCTTCCCGACGAAAGCGGTGATCATGAAGATCCTCCCGTTCGACAACAAGAGCGAGTTCCAGGTGATGGTGAACGCCCCTGAGCACTACACGCTGGAGCAGACCCGCGCGGTGGCGGCGGACATGGCGGCCTACCTGGCGACGATTCCCGAGGTCACCGATTACCAGATTTACGCCGGGGCCTCCGCGCCCTTCAACTTCAACGGCCTGGTGCGCCATTACTACCTGCGCCAGGGGCCGAACGTCGCCGATATCCAGGTCAACCTGGGCGAGAAGCATGGCCGCAAACGCCAGAGTCACGACATCGCCAAGGCGGTGCGCCCGCGGCTGAAAGCGATCGCCGACCGCCACGGCGTGGTGGTGCAGGTGGCGGAAGTGCCTCCCGGCCCGCCGGTGCTCTCCACCATTGTCGCCGAAGTCTACGGCCCCGACTACGATAGGCAGATCGCCATCGCCCGCCAGATCCAGGCCGTCATGCAACAAACGGACGGCGTGGTGGATGTCGACTCCTATATCGAAGACGAGATGCCGCAGTACCGCTTTGTCGTGGACAAGGAAAAAGCCGCGCTCAACGGCATCGACACCGCGCAGGTGGCGCAGACGCTGGCGATGGCCGTGCACGGCCATGCCGCCGGGTTAGCCTATATCCCTTCCGAGCAGGACCCGGTGCACATCACCCTGCGCATCCCGCGCGCCCAGCGCTCCAGCCTGGAAGGACTGCGCAGCATCCACCTGCAGGCGCCGGATGGCCGACTGGTGCCGCTCTCCGAGGTGGCGACGGTCGAGCAGGACCGGCGTGAGCGCAACATCTACCACAAGAACCTGCAGCGCGTGGTGTACGTCACCGGCGACGTCGCGGGGCGGGTGGAGAGCCCGGTCTACGCCATCCTGCAGATGAAGCGCGCGATCGCCAAGCTCAACCTGCCCGAGGGATATGCCCTCGCCCAGCACTGGGTCGACCAACCGTTCATGACCGAACGCTACAGCATGAAGTGGGACGGCGAATGGCAGATCACCTTCGAGGTCTTCCGCGATCTTGGCGTGGCCTTTGCCATCGTGCTCCTGCTCATCTACGCGCTGGTCACCGGCTGGTTCCAATCCTTCCGCACCCCGCTGGCGATCATGGCGGTCATCCCGCTCTCGCTCATCGGCATTGTCGCCGCGCACTGGGCATTCGGCGCGTTCTTCACCGCCACCTCCATGATCGGCTTCATCGCCGGCGCGGGCATCGTGGTGCGCAACTCCATCATCCTCATCGACTATGTCGAACTGCGGGTGAAGGAGGGCATGCCGTTGCTGGAGGCATGCATCGACGCGGGCGCCACGCGCTTCCGCCCCATCCTGCTCACCGCGCTGGCGGTGGCGGTGGCGGCGGTCGTCATCCTCTTCGACCCGATCTTCCAGGGCATGGCCCTCGCCCTCATGTTCGGCGAGATCGCCGCGGTGATCTTCACCCCGCTGGCCGTGCCGGTCATTTACTACATGCTCAAGCGAAAACAGCACGAGACTCCCGTGCCGGCCGTTGAGCCGCACGTCGCCGAAGTGGCAGGAGGATAAGCGGATGCACACCCGATGGATGCTCAATATCGTCGCACTCGCCGTCGCCGGCATGGCGCTGGCGCAAACGCCGCAGCCCTACGACCTCACCGCCGTGCTGCAGCAGACGCTGGCCGCCAACCAGACCATCAAGGCGGCGGAGCAGGACGTGGCCATTGCCCGCACGCAGGTCGACGAGGCGAAAGCGCATGCCCGCCCGCAGGTCAATGGGCAGGCCGGCTACCTGCGCCTGCAGGACGATCCCTCCTTCAGCGTGGTCGGCATGGGCACGATGGTCTTCGGACAAACGGATAACAGCATCGCCAACGTCTCGTTGGATTGGCCCATCTACACCGGCGGCATGATCCGGCAGATGATCGAGGCCGCGCGCCACGGCGTCTCCGCCGCCGGTGCAGGGTACGAGCGGACGCGGCAGGAAGTGCTCGCCGAGGCCGCCGTCGCCTACTACCAGGCGTTGAGCGCCCGGCAGATGGTCGAGGTCATGCGCGCGCAGATCAGCACGCTGGAGGAGGCGGTGCGCATCGCGCAGGCCCT
>JAGUZN010000241.1 GCA_020060775.1 Armatimonadota bacterium | reverse complement strand
TTTTCCTGCAGATCGATGATCTCCGTGCGCAGCGTTTCAATGCGCGTCTCCTGCTCGTTCAGTTTGGTCACATACCGCCGGTACAGATCCGAGTTGCGATCGAGCTGCTGCATGTTGCGGCGGATGCGCTCCTGCTCTTCGCTGATCGCTTTCACTTCGGCCTCACGCTGCTCGCGCTGCTGCTGAATCTCGCGCACGCCATTCTGCAGGGCGACCACTTGCTGTAACGCATTGCGCACACGGTCGCTCAAGCGGCCGGTATGCAGATAGCCGACCAGCACCGGCGTATCGATGCTGGAGACCCGCGCCGCATCCACTACCGTCTGTTCTTCCACTACCGCCAGCTTGGCGGTCGCGCCGCCATCCACCTTCAGGTTGAAGCGATAGTGCGTATCGGTGCGCTCGTTCGCCTCCTTGGGCTCCACCAGCGTCCAGCCGGGGAGGTAGCGGTGTTCGACGATCAACGTGCGGTCGCGAGCATCTTTCACGCGGAAGGTGTAATCGGTCGTGCGGCGGTGCTTTCGCGTCACCAGCAGGTTGCCGCGCGCAATGCGAAACGCGGTGATCTCCGACTTCCCTCCGGCGTCCTTGTGCTCACCTTCCACCCCGAGGTCCACCGCGTAGGAGAGCAGGCGCATCTCACTCGGCTGCAGATCCTCGAATACCGCATCGCCCGCATACACGCCAGCATCGTACAGGGTGACCGGTCCGCCCATTAAATGCACGCCGGTGGTGTTCTTCACGCGCAGCCCTTGCAATGGGAACTTGCCGTGGGTCTCCGGGTTGTAGATGGAGGCTTTCCACGCCTGCACTGCTCCGCTCACGATAGGCAGTAATGCCGATTGCTGGCGCGGCAGCGTCACCGGCGTGCTGATAACATACTCAAACGACTGCCCGAGGTCGCGCGCCTGCGCCGCCGAGGCCACGCTGCTCTGCAGGGCTTCACGATCCATCATGGCTCCCGCAGCGCCACCAGACAATCCCATCGGTCCTGCTGGAGCAGCGGGCGCGGATGGGGCTCTCGTCGGCCGAGCTGTGCGCTCACGTCGCGAGATTGCTCCGTTGCCTTCGGCAGCGACGTCCTCTTCCCTCACCTCCAATGCTGCGTCATACGTCACCGGACCGAGCGAAGCGAAGGTCTGGGGTTGGTACACCGGGCGCGGGATATACATGGGCGTGTACAGATCCTGCACAAAGCTGATCGGACGGCCGGAGACCAGCGAGAGACGCACGTTGCGCCAATCGGCATCGCCGGTATTCTCTACCACCGCCCAGCCCTGCAACAGGGATGCATCATCATCCAGCACCAGCCGGTACGACGTTTTCCACACCGGCGTTTCCGTGATGTATCCCACGCGCACGCGGCGCTCCCCCGTGCCGCTGAAAGTAATGGACATCGGCTTGCGCTGGTTGTCCAATCCGGTGGCGAGGGTGGCCAGGGCATCCTGCAGTTCACGATTCATACGCTGATCAAGTAGACGAATAGCCCCGACCTCCTCCAACCGCACCGATTTGATGCCATCGTCGGTCATCAGATTGAGGGTATCCACCTCGAACACTTCATCCTTGACCATCTTGCGTTTCCGTTCCACCCCGAGAATCTTCCCGGTGATCGTTTCGGTAGCCGTCACTTCCGCGGAAACCCCGCGCATGCGGTTGAGCAGATTCGCCAGGGATGGATTATCAGTGATGTCCACAGCAAAGGCGCGCAACGTTTTGCTCATGGGATCTTTCGCCCCGTAGGTGACGGCACTGACCTTGCCGCCGTCCAGATCGAGCAACACGAGTGACTTCAGCAAGTCGTTGATCTGCTCGGTTTTGAAGGAGAGCTGGAGTTCGGCATCGCCGGTCACCGTGCCCGAACGCTGCACATACCCCACTCCGCTGGAGAAGAGCACGACATCGGTGACGGGCAAATCCGTCGCCCGGAGGAATGAACATGCGGCAATCAGGATGATCGCCAGCGTGAAACAACGGGTCATGGATGGCCTCCTGTGAAAAGCATGGCCGGCGTGGTGTATCCGGCATGGTATCGTATAGTGAGACGATGGGAAGGCGCGTATTGTTCCCGCAGCCTGACAGATAGTGCGGGACTCTGCCATATCCATACCCGCCGCACATGCCGGACAAACGAGCGCTCCCTGCTCTGACAAGCGTTGTGCCGCGCATACTAGCGTGGTATAATAACAGCTACCCACAGATATAGTGTACGCCGGAGCACCGTCATGACCCATCCTGATCGTGAAACCTCGCTCGATGTCCGCCTGATTCACTGGACGGGAAGCCTTTTTCCCGCCTATGCCGCGGCCAGGGTCTGCTACAGCAAGCTCGGGGTGGAGGGCATCGCCCCGCTGGAGAGTGATGAAGCCATGGGCATCTGGCTGCGCGACCGCGTGCTCTCGCGCGGGCACTGGGGCATCCTCGAACACCTGGACTTTCAATTTGCCATCCGCGGCATCTCCCGCGCCTGCTCGCACCAGCTCGTCCGCCATCGCATCGCCTCGTACGCCCAGCAGAGCCAGCGGTATGTGGATAAGGCGGCATTCCGCTATGTGGTGCCGGAGAGCATGCGCCAGTGCCCGGAAGCACTCGACCTCTTTCGCGAAACGATGAATCTGCTCGGCGATCGCTATGAACAGATGCAGCAGTTGCTCCACCAGGCCTACCCCGACGAGTCAAAAGAAGCGGTGAACCAGGATGCGCGTTTCATCCTGCCGAACGCGTGCGAAACGGAAATGATCATGACGGTGAACGGACGGCAACTGCTGGAGATCTCCCGCAAGCGCCTCTGCAGCCGCGCACAATGGGAAATTCGCGCCCTGTTCGAACGGATCCGTGACCTGGTGCAGGCCACAGTGCCGGTCGTTTTCGATAACCTCGGCCCCGATTGCGCCTGGGATCGCTGCCATGAAGGCGGCTGCGCGCAGGCCGCCCGCTATAAGCGCCAGCCCGGCTGGTGAATCCCGGTCGCTCTTACCACACATTTGCCTCGCTGGTCTTTCCATCACGACGTCGCCGTCTACTCAGAACAGACTATTTTCTGTCTCTGATGGCATCTGTGGGGCTTCACGGCGTTGATTGGGTGAAGAAGTGCACAAGTAGCGGCGCACAGACTCTTGGCACGGAGCGAAAAAGGATTAGGATTAAAGAGGCAGAGGCGACCCGGGGAGGGTATCCCGCATCGGGCGTTCCCGCCGGTTAACATGGCCGGTCTTTCAGGGCACGCTTCCAACGGATCCCGCAACCGTACAACAGTGCGGTGACCCACCGGGAAATGATGTGAGCGGCTGCGAAAGATCGTCCTCGGTCCCTCTGCTTGCCGCATGAATCAAGGCGGCCAGAGAACGGGAGATCCCTGCTGACGGGGTGGGCACGTGACGCGCGATCATCATGAGCCCACCCTACTCTATTGTCTATACTCCCGTATGACCGAAGCCGCCGCCACGATTCTCCCCGATATCAGCCACCGATTCTACCGGCACAAAGCTGATCGCCGTCCGGCGCACCAGCACAAATTGTGCGATGCGCGACCCGGCGGCGATCACGGCGTCTTCGCCGGCGGTGTTGTGGAGGATCACCCCCACTTCGTTGCGATACCCGGCATCGATCAAACCCGGGCTATTCGCCACGCGCAGCCCGGTCTTGGCGCTCATCCCCGAGCGCGGGAAGACGAGCAGCATCCAGCCTTCCGGCACCGCGACTTTCAATCCGGTGGGTACAATGGCTGTCTTCCCCGCCGGAATCGTCACCTCGACCGGACAGGTGATATCCATGCCCCCGTCAGTCGGGTGCGCGTATGACGGAATCACTGCCCCCGGGCGACAGCATTCGATGGCGATCGTCACGCGTGTTTCCATATCAGTCAGCATCGTTCATCTCCTCACTATCATGTCAAACATCGTCAATTTCTCACCGCCAATCCTCGAGAGAGGCTGGACAACCCGGCGAGAGCGGGTATAATACGTGAGCAACCTGTATCCAAAGGAGCAACCATGCGAATCGCACTGTTGATGCTCACCGCTGTGCTCATGCTCCCCCTGCTGGCGCAAGCGGAAGTCGCAACTCACAAGGAGAACACCGTGAACGTACAGGCCCCCACAAAAGCCCAGTCCGACGCCGTCAAAGAACAGGGACGGTACCTGGCCACCATCACCCTGGCGAGCGGCAAGGTGATCGAAGTGGTGCTGGAAGGGGCGGAAATGCCCTACACCGTCGCCAACTTCAAACAATTAGCGGATGCGAAATTCTACGATGGACTCAACTTTCATCGCGTAGAACCGAACTTCGTCATCCAGGGCGGCGATCCCAACGGCGATGGCTCGGGAGGACCGGGCTACATGATCAACCTGGAAATCAACCCGTTCCTGAAGCACAAAAAGGGCGCCATTTCCATGGCGCGCACCAACAAGCCGAACACCGCCGGCTGCCAGTTCTTCATCACACTGGCGGACACACCGTTTCTCGATGCCGGTTACGCCGTCTTCGGCTGGGTGAAGAGCGGCATGGAACACGTGCAGCAGGTGAAGGTCGGCGATAAGATGGCCTCGGTCACTGTGGAACCCTATGCGGGAACCGAACCCTGCCCGCTTATCACGAAATAACGCTAGCGCAGCGTGCCACCTGGCGGATTTCCACTGGGTGGCACGTTCACTCCCCGTCCACCATGGCGCGCGCCCGATCCAACTGTTCGCGCACCCGCTCCGGCGCCGTCCCTCCCCGCGAGGTTTTCGCCGCCACCACGGCATGTGGCGAGAGCAGCGGCAGCAAGTCCTCTCGGATCAACGGTGAGAATGGCTGCATGTCGGCCAGCGTCATCTCCGCCAGCCCTTTACCCTGTGCTTCTGCCGCGCGCACGATCTCGCCGCTCACATGATGCGCCTCCCGGAAGGGCACGCCTTGTTGCGCCAGGTAATCGGCGATCTCCGTCGCCGCGCTCATGTCGCCGGCGAGAGCGGCCAGCGCGCGTTCGCGACGGAAGCGCATGCCGCTCACCATGCCCGTGGTGATCTCCAGACAGGCCAGGGTGGTGTCCAGCGCATCGAACGCCGACTCTTTATCCTCCTGCAGATCTTTGTTATACGCTAGCGGCAGCCCTTTTAGCATGGTCAGCATTCCCAGCAGATCGCCAAATACCCGCCCCGTTTTGCCGCGGATCAACTCGGCGCCGTCGGGATTCTTCTTTTGCGGCATGATGCTGCTGCCCGTGCAATACTCTTCTGGCAAATCCACCCAGAAGAATTCCTGGCTCGCCCAGAGGATTAACTCCTCGCAGAAGCGGGAGAGGTGCATCATCACCAGGCTGCACGCCGCGAGGAATTCCACGGCGAAATCCCGGTCAGCGACCGCATCCAGGCTGTTCTCCAGCACGGCGGCAAAGCCGAGTTCACGCGCCACCATTTCGCGGTCGATCGGGAATTTCGTGCCCGCCAACGCTGCGGCACCCAACGGAAGGCGATTCAACCGTCCCCGCGCGTCGGCCACGCGCTCGCGGTCGCGCCCGAGCATCCACACATAGGCGAGCAGATGATGCGCGGCCAGCACTGGTTGGGCATGTTGCAGGTGGGTGAAGCCGGGCATGACAACGTCAATATGCAGTTCTGCACTGGCGAGCAGCGCGCGCTGCAATCCCTGCAACGTGGCGTCCAGCGCATCACAGCCATTGCGCAGATACAAACGGAAGTCGGTGGCCACCTGGTCGTTGCGGCTGCGCGCAGTATGTAACTTGCCCGCCACGGCTCCGACTCGTTCGCGTAGTGTCGATTCCACCAGCGAATGGATATCTTCCTGATCGTTCACCGGCAGGCCGGTATGCGTCCATTCGGCCCGCAGCGCCTCCAAGCCGTCCACGAGTTGCTGGGATTCCGCTGAAGACAGGATACCCGTGGCGCCGAGCATGCGCGCATGCGCGATACTCGCGGTGATGTCTTCACGCCACATACGCATGTCGAAGGGCAACGAGGCTTGGAAGGCATGGAGTGCGGCGTTGACGCTACCGGTGAACCGCCCGCCCCAGAGTTTTCCGGATGCAGGATCTGGTGAAGGGGTTGACATGCGCTCTACTCTCCCTGTGCAGGGTATCTGGCATACGGCACAGGGCGGATGGTGATCCGCCCTGCCCGGGATGCGCTGGTGTAAAACAGGCTGGCCGCTTACACGTCCAGGTTGCTGACTTCTTTGGCATAGCGCGAGATGAACTCGCGGCGCGGCTGTACCGAGTCGCCCATGAGCACCGTGAAGATTTCGTCCGCCTTCACGGCATCCTCCAACTCGATCCGCACCAGGCGGCGCGTAGCGGGATCCATGGCCGTCTCCGCCAACTCATCGGCATCCATCTCGCCCAGACCTTTATACCGCATCACCTGAATGCCACGCTTCGGCATATCCTGCATGATCTCCTCGAGCTCTTGCTCATCCATCGCGTACTTGATGACCTTGCCATGGCGCACGCCAAAGAGCGGCGGCTGTGCAATGTACACATGACTGTGCTCAATGAGCGGCGTCATATAGCGGAAGAAGAGGGTGAGCAGCAGCGTGCGAATATGCGCACCATCCACGTCGGCGTCGGTCATGATGATGATGCGGTCGTAGCGCAGCTTATCCAGGTTAAACGTATCGCCGGTGTCGTCGCCATTGCCGTTGACGTTCACCGTGCTGATGCCCGAGCCGATGGCGCGGATCATGTCGGCGATCTCGTTGTTGTTCAGAATCTTATCCAGCCGCGCGCGCTCGACGTTGAGCACCACGCCGCGCAACGGCAACACCGCCTGGAATTTGCTGTTGCGCGCCTTCTTCGCGGAACCGCCAGCCGAGTCGCCCTCAACCAGGAAGAGTTCGCACTCTCGCGGATCCTTGCTGTGGCAGTCCGCCAGCTTGCCCGGCAGATTGGTCGAGGATTCGAGCACCGACTTGCGTTCCAATTCGATGGCTTTGCGCGCGGCGGCGCGGGCGCGCGCGGCGGTGAGGGCCTTCTCCACCACTTTGCGTCCGGCAGCGGGATTTTCCTCCAGGAAGTCGGCAAGCGCCTCGCCCACCACCGAGTTCACAATACCGTCGATCTCCGCATTGCGCAGCTTCACTTTCGTCTGCGATTCAAACTGCGGGTTCGGCAACTTCACCGAGAGGACCACGGTCAAACCTTCGCGTACATCATCGCCGGTGAAGTTGGGATCCTTCTCTTTCAACAGCGTGTTCTTGCGCGCGTAGGCATTCAATACGCGGGTGAGCGCCGTGCGGAAACCGGAAACGTGGGTGCCGCCATCCAGCGTGTGGATGTTATTGGCGTAGGCAAACAGGATCTCCTGGTACCCATCGTTATACTGCAACGAGACTTCGACCTGAATGTCGTCGCGTTCCTTGAAGGCGTACAGCGGCTTGTGCAGAGGGTCTTTGAGCTGATTGAGCTTCTCCACGAAGGCGACCACGCCGCCGGTATAATGGAACGTCTCGCTTTCGCCAGTGACGGCGTTGTTGAAGACGATTTTGACGCTCTTATTCAGGTAGGCCAACTCGCGCAAACGGCCGGTGATCGTTTCGGCATGGAAATGCAGGTTCTTGCCGAAGATTTCGTGATCCGGCTTGAACGTAACCGTCGTCCCAATCACCTGGCTGGGCCCTACGACATCCACACCGGTAACCGGCACGCCGCGCACATAGCGTTGGCGGTAATGATGGCCATCGCGATAGACGTCTACTTCCAAAAACTCGGATAGCGCGTTCACGCAGGAGACGCCGACGCCGTGCAATCCGCCGGACACCTTATACCCGCCGCTGCCGAACTTACCGCCGGCATGCAGCATGGTCATGACGACCTCCACGGTGGGGCGCCCTTCTTGCGGATGAATGCCGACGGGGATGCCGCGGCCATTGTCCGCCACGGACAGCACGTCGTCAGGATGCAGGGTTACGGTGATCTCGGTGCAGAAGCCGGCCATCGCTTCGTCGATGGCATTATCGATCACCTCATTGAAAAGGTGGTGGAAGCCTTTGATATCGGTATCGCCGATGTACATGCCCGGACGAAGCCGGACGGGTTCCAACCCTTTGAGGACTTGAATGTTTTGCTCAGTGTACTGCAGATTCGTGTCTACCAACCCAGAATTCCTCCAAAATTTACAAAAAACAAACCCAACGTATTATACCAGTTTCCGTGCTCGGAGTCCACGTGGTGCAGGAGGCGGGGAGCGCGGTTGACGTAGCCTGGTTGCCTCCCTTTCCGAGGAAGGGAATGCCTCGCTCGGAACAACACCAAATCGGGGTGTTAGGGCGCGACGACATGCTAGAATCCGAAGTTATATTGCAAATTAATGCCGAGATTTTCGCTCTCGTCGAGGGTGGTGACGACGGAAAGATTACGCATGAGCCGGTAGTCCGGCAAACGGTAACCCAGCCAGATTTTCCATTCAGGCGGATCGGAGAAGATGCGCGAGTGTCCCAGGCTGAGGTACCCCGCGTCGGGAGTGCCGATTTCGGAAGTGATCATGGTGGCCTCCAGGGCGCGGGTGGGGTCCATGTTCACCGAGAGATTACCCAGGCCGGTCGACTGGGCAATCCGATCCAGCGTGTTTTGGAACAGCACCTTCTGCCCATAACGATACGCCAGCGGGGTGAAGCCCTGACTCTCATTTTTCAACAGCGCAATCACATCGGCGGCGCCGATCAAACGCGAGTAAATCTCATTTTCGCTGGGCAACGGCACCCCTGGCGGAGCGGATTCCGCCGTGAAGGCAATCGGCAGTTTCCCATCAGTGTAGTTGATATTGAGGAGGTTGACCGCGTCACTGACGGTCGCTTTCACCTGCACCTGATCGATCACACCACTGGCGGTGACATTGGCGTACAACGCCGGTTTATCATCAGGGTCCAGCGGCGCAACATGGATGCTCCCGCGGCCATCCTCAATCAACAGATCGCCGCCCGGCAGAGTAACGCGCGCCTGTCGTGACTTTAGCACGAAGTTGCCCTCGATGACCGGGCGTGATAGACGACCTTCTACCCAGCCGTTTGTCCCATCCAGGCTTTTGGCGAAGGTCGAGGTGGTGAAGTATACCGGATCAGATGGCTCGATGCGTGGCTTCTCGCCACGGTGGTACTGCATGGCGATGCGTTCGGTCTGCGAGAACGGCGCAAGCCAGTTGGAGGGTGTAAACGGCAGGTTGGCGGAGAGGGTGCTGCTCAGCAAACCGCTTGATGGCTTCACCTCAAAGTGATTCCCCGGGCCGGTCTGCACGGCGATCGACAGGTCGGCATCGACCGGAATGGGGATGAATCCGCCTTGCGCCCCTTGCTCTTGCATCATGCGCAATCGCCCCTGTTCCACATACACCATGCCGGTCAACAGCGGCCGGTAGGGCGCTTCACGCCGATTGCCCATATGCAGGTACATGGATACCATGCCCTGGAAAGCATCGCGCCACTGCAACGGCGTGCGCACCATCTTGGCGTAGAGATTGTACTGTAGACGATTGGGAAGTTCGGCCAGCGCTGCCAGGCCAGTCTCCGAAGACAGCGCATCGATGTCCAGTTGCAGCGGGAGCTGAGGATCGGTGCGCACATCCCCCTGCACCATAATGGCCCCCGGTGAAAATACCCGCTCAGGTTCCTCACGCCCGAAGAGTTGCTTGATCCAGCGCACGACAAAAAAATCCTGCTTCTTCGGCTGGCGGTCGACCACCCGATCGTAGACCACCGACAGATCATTGACCTGCATCACGTTGACCGGGCCATCCGAAGTGGATTCCTGGTAGAAAGCGATGTCGATGGCCATGTCGCGCAAACGATTGGGCAAGTCCTCATCCGTCACCGGAAGTGCTAACTCTGGCGCCTGTAGGCGGAACAGCCCGGAGGCCAACTCCAGGTGATCGAGCGTGCCGCCGATTGAGACCATCCCTTCCAGACGTTCGGCCTGAAGGGCAGCCGCGTCGACGCTCGCCGGGAAGGAGGGAAGATAACCACGTACGACATCCATGCCCTGTTCAGGGAGCTTAAGCGAGATACTCAACGGTTGATCTTGCGGGATAGCCGGTTGGCCAGGGCCAACCCATGCAAACGGCAGATCGGCGATGATCTCCAGTGGCTGTGTCCGCAATGGCTGCTCAGTGCCATCCGCCGCCGTTGCCGCACGTTTGAAATGCAGGGTGGCTGCCCCGTTGTCCACGCCAAATTCCCCGCGCCCGATGCGCAACCGATCGTTGGCCAGCATGACGATAGCCGAAAGACTATCGAACTCCACCCCCTTCGCCGTCGGTTTCTCGACGTCAAGCGAGGCCATAATAGCCGGTGCGGCGGTCGTGCCGGTGATATCGGCCCACACCGTCGCCTTGCCGCCAAGCTGGCGGAAGATCGGCACATTGAACCAGGCCGCCAGCAAACTGGGATCAAAGCTCTGGACATTCAACGTCAGGTTCAAATCACCAGGCACAACGGTCTGTCCTGTGTCGTTCCGCTGCGGCATACTGATCGTACCTTGCACTTCAGCCATGGCATACGGATCGATCTCCGTACGCACGGTGTGCCCCTGGACATCAGCGGTCAGACGTTTAAAACCTTTCGCCACCAGGCGTTCAACGTTGAGCAACGCGGGAGCAGTGTCGTACGCCATTTCCCCTTCGATGTTCGGGATTTCATCGCCGCCGACCATCATCTCGGAAAAGGCGAAACGCATACTGATGAGAGGACGTTGCAACAGCCCGGCCAGCGCAAGCTGCAAATCGCCGCGCCCGGCAAAGGGCAACGGCACTGAACCCACGCCGTGCATCAGGGCGTTGGCCCAGGGTTGCTCGGGCACCGCGCGCGTCAGCGCCAGCAGGTCGCGCCGCAGGTGCAGCAGATTCATGCCGCCTTCCGTGCCGATACGCTTGAGGGCAAAGGTCATGTCAATCTCATGCTGATCGAGATAGATGGTGCCCGGTTTGGCGAGATACACCGCGTAATCCCCGGCGCCAGCCTGACGCTCCAGCGCGAATTCGCGCACCTGGAGTGCGTGCCGCGCCCCGTGAAACGTGAAGGCCATGTGCGCGCGTTGGAATCCCAGATCAGCCAGCATTAACGACGTACCGGCATCCACCGTCCCGTGAATTTGCAGCGTGGGCAGCAAGCGGTCGGGACGCCATTCCCCGGCGACGGGATCGTAGAGTTGCCCGGTGACCTTGGCGGCGATGGATAATTTTCCGGCGAGATCCACCGGCAAACGCACCAATCCGTCATTCGTCAGCGTGCCGGCCTGGGCCAGATCATCCGTCAATGTCGTCACGCTGTCGAGGTCCAGGTGCTCAGCCGCGATGGTGAGCGAGAGCTGCTGTTCGGGGGGGACAGCCGGGTCCAGTGAAAGTTGCCCGTGGGCGACAAAGACGATTGGCGGTTGCGCCACATGCGCCCCTTTGCCGTTGCCCCCCTCGCGGTACACCAGTTCGGCGCGGGGAATGGTAATGACATCGCCGTGGAACTCCAGATCAATCGATGCCCGATCAAAGATCACTCGTGCGTCGCCCAGGTGCAAAGCGGGATGGCGCAACACCAATTTGCCTGTGCCGGTGGCAGCATCCGGCAGGTCGGAGAACGCTACCCAACCCTGCTCGATAATGCCCTCCAGCGGCAACGACACGCCCAATGTTTCTTGTATTGCCGCGATGGAAGTCGTTGGCAAAGCAAATGCGCCGGATAGCTTCCAGTCCCCATCCGGGTTATCAGCGCCGTGCCATTGCGCCTCACCGGTCAACTGGCTCTCACCCGAGGTCAAACGCAGGTTACGCAGGGTGAGTTCAGCCGGGGTGGCGAGCGCGAGCTTCACATCCGCGGCGAGCTCTGAATACGGATACGTACGAAACTGGCCATGCTGCGCCTGCACCGTACCGGTGAAGATCGGCGCTGTGAACGTGCCAGTGATCTTGCCCTGCACATAACCCGTGCCCGACCACCCGGGCTGCCCGTAGGCGGATGTCACGGCAGCCAGGTCCACGCGGCTGCCCTCAGCGGTAAGATCAAGCACTTCTCCTGTAATCGCTCCGCTCACACGGAAGGCGCCCGCATCGGTGACTCCCGTACATCGTTCGACCCGGATATGCGACTGGGCATTCTTGACATTGATGCGCACGGCCGCATCCATCTCGACAGACGCGGGGAATAACTCACCCCCATGCACCGTGCCGGTGCACCGCGTGATCAACGCGACGGCGCCATCGCGTTGCACGGTGAGGGTGACGGGGCCGTTAACCACGCCAGAGAGACTGGCCAGTGGCGAGGCCTGACCAACATCAGCCGCGGGAGCGAACTGTTGCACGAGGTGCTGAACGCCAATATCCCGCGTATCGGCATGGAGCATGATGCGTGTCTGTACTTCATGATCCAGCGCCAGCCACCCGTGCCCACTCAACTGCCCGCCCATCGCCTGGGCGCGGAACTTCGGGAAGGCGACCATCCCATCATGGTAACGAAAGTCGCCGGCAATCTGGGAGAATTCACCAAAATCGGCGGAGAACGACAGCCCACTTACCTGTCCGTCGACATGCAGCGACGGCACAGCGCCGGTGATGGTGGCCTCGACCGAAGTCCTGCCATGCAAACGCATCGGCAAGTGCGCGAATCCCGGCACCACATCGGTAAATTTGCTGGCATCCGCTCCCGCGGTATGTACCTGCAGCGCGTAGACCGGAATCGCACCGACCTGGATCACGCCCTCGGCTTTCAGCGGAATACCCCCAACCTCGCCTTCCACCCCGGCCAATTCCACCGTGCCGTTCACCAGCCGGAGCTGCCCGGCCGTGATGGCGTACGGTACGGGATGCTCGGGAAGCTCCACGACGCCGCGCAACGCCTGGAGGTCGGCAAGGACGCTGTGCTCGATTGCCACTGTCCCTTGCGCGAGATCAGGAGAGGCGACGATGTGCAGGCGCCCATCGGCATACCCGGATTCCACCGTCACCGGTATATTGTCGGGGATGAAACGCCGCAGGTAGGCGAGATCGAGTTTGTGGTAACGCATTTCGCACTGCACGCGCAGCGCATCGAGGTTCACGCCGCCGGAGAGGTGCAACATACGTGCGTGTTGTAGTGCCGAGGAGGCCGACAGGCGAAAAGGCAAAAACCCCGCATCGGCCCGCGAGGTCTGCAAGTGAAGACCGATCAAGTGCTCGGTGATCGGACCACGCTCCTCACCCAAACCGATGGCATCCGTATAGCGCACCTCGCCATCGCGCACAACAATCTCCCCGCGAAACTGATCGCGCGAAGGCTTGCGTGGCGGCTGCGGTTTCACCGCGCGCATCATGTTCCACTGCCCATCCGCATCGCGCGCAATGTATACGCTGGGCGCATCGAGGCTCATCTGGCGAATGCTGCCCAGGGGACGTAACGGCCAGCAGAAGAGGCGCTGAGGATCATAGCGCACCTCAACGCGCGGCGCATCCACCAGCGGATGGGGATCGTCAGGCAAGGCGAGGCGGAAATCAGTCAGCAAAATACGCCCGCGGGTAAAGGTGATGTCGCCGAGACTGATCTCTCCTCGCAAGGATTGGCGAAGACTGAGGATGGCAATGCGGCGGACCAGCTCAGGCCAATGTGAAGTGGCAATGCCCACCACGGCGAACACGACCACAGCCAACGCGCATGCCAGGAGGAGTTGCGCGTGCCAACGCCAGGAGGCACGGACACCCCGGACGTGGTCGTGTGCTATGAGTCGGCGCCAATGCATCGCGGCAAACAGTCCTGTCACAATAATCCACAGGCCAACGACGATCGGACCCCGGATCGATACCCGATAGGACACATACGCCGTCAGTCACCACACGGATATCCATTATACCATAGGCCGGCGTGCATGGGTACGCTCCAAGAACGGGCAAGGCGCTGCTGGGTAGGGATGCGGCGGCCGGAGACATTTCGACCGTTTTTTTATCTTCACGTCACGCGGGGTCGCCCGAAGGGCAGCGTTTTGTGTATAATAGCGGGCGACAGATCACAGGCGAATCTTTCGCGCATGGAAGGTGGATGATCCACATGAATTCTCGTTTCCCCCGCTGGCTGTTGATTACCCTGGTGGTGCTGGCGGTCGCGGTGTTAACCATCGGCATTGTGCTGTTGTTGCGCAGCCAGTACCCCTACCTCGGCTGGGCGCTGCTGGCACTGGTGATTGCGGCGTTGGTCATTATCGGGGCGACAACGATCCCGCAGCTCATCAAACTCTATCGCTTCCAAAAGTATTTCAAACAGCACGAGGCGCAACTGCAAACCCTCCCATCCCTCATGCAGAGCGGGCGGACGCAAGAGGCGCTCTCGCGCTTCGAAGGCGTCATGAAGCACGCGCCGGAAAACGCGTACTTGATCTACCTGCGCGCTTTCTTCCTGCAGGCTGCCGGAAAACTGCCGGAAGCATTGGGGTCAGCCAACAAAGCGCTGGCCATGGCGGATAAGGACCCGTTCCTGCCCACCATGCTGCAGCAGATGGGCGGCCAGATGGGGCAGCCGAGCACAGTGCCCGAATTCAAAGCGCAACTCGAGGAGATGCGGGAGTCGCTTGAACCTCGCGTGCAGCAGATGCGTGTGCGCCGGGAGAAAGCGGTGGCCAAGCGGAAGAAGAAGTCACGGTAAGCCCACAGCTGATCGCAGACGACAATAACCCCCGGGGGCGCGCCCCCGGGGGTTATGTATTACAGTTACAGTATCTCGGCTCGTTTACGCTTGCGGCGGAACGATGGAGACTTCGCGCTGGCCTTTGCGCGCCCAACCGAATTTGACCAGGCCGTCGGCTAGGGCGAACAGCGTAAAATCGCGACCCAGGCCCACATTCTGGCCAGGGCGAATGCGAGTTCCGCACTGGCGCACGATGATGCTGCCGGCAGAGAGCAACTCGCCGTCAAACGCCTTCACACCCCGGCGCTTGGGCTGGCTGTCACGACCGTTCCGCGAACTTCCTACACCTTTTTTATGTGCCATGACTGATATCCTCTCTCGCTTACGCCTCGATGCTCTCTACGCGCACGCTGGTCAGGTACTGGCGGTGCCCACGCTTGACGCGGACATTCTTCTTCGCTTTGTAGCGGATCGCCATGACCTTTTTCCCGCGAAACTGGCGCAGCACCGTGCAGACCACCTTGGCCCCGTCGACCATTGGCGTTCCCACCGTGACATTGCCGTCAGCGGCGACCGCCAACACACGATCGATCTCGATCGTGGCCTTCGGTTCAGCATCGACTTTGTCGATATTCAGAATGTCACCGGGGGTCACACGATACTGTTTTCCGCCGGTCTCAACAATCGCGTACATCCGCTTCTCCTTACATTTTGGGCAGATGCAACCCAAAAATGACGCGGGTAACACTGTACCAAAACTGTCACGGCCATGTCAAGCGGCTTCGGTAATCTCAGCAATATACGGGTCGCTTGGCTACCCCGTACGGCATAATGCGAGATGCCAGGACCGGGTTGTCGCACCATCTTCCGGGTTCCCTCGTTTACACGGACTCCGACAGGGTCACCCTTGAGCAAGGGCAGAGGATTTCGTGAGACGCTGCAGAATTGAAAAGGCAGAACGTTATGCGGCAATGGAGGATGCAGCGATGCGCAAATGTCCGGCATGTGGAGCAACCTATCCTGATCATGACTTGCGCACGGTGTGCAGCACGTGCCTGGTTCCGCTGATCGCTCTGGAGAACGCGGAGGACGAATCTGCGCTCTTTACCCAATCAGGACCCATCACGGTCGAAGTCGACTCGCCTGACATGCCGTCAATGCTGGGGATGTCCTCCATCACGACCGCGCCTTCCGTTGCGTCGTCTATTCTCACCATCGCCCCCCCGGAGCCCCCTTTCGCTGAGCAGACCATCGCAATTGATGACCCCATGGTGCCGCGCACTCCCGAGCCGACGCCACAGCATCCCGGTGAGCCGGCCGTGCCGGATGAACCCGGGCCGATGGAGCCGCCCTTCACCCCGG
>JAGUZN010000394.1 GCA_020060775.1 Armatimonadota bacterium | reverse complement strand
GCCGCCACGCCGCGCGCGAAGCCGTGCCAGTCCCGCAGCATGCTGCGCGGCGCAAAGCGGTGGTCGCGATAGGCTTGCTTCATGCGGTAGAAGTCCTGCATGCGCCCATCGTCCGGCGCCGGGGTGAAGGGGGCCTGCAGGTTGTTGAACATCGGCACGCGGTAGAAGCTGTCGTAGGGCACCCCCCAGGACGCGGCCAGCAACGCCAGGGCGCGGGTCTCCAGTGTTCCGTTGCCGTCGAGCGCGCGCGCCTTCCGCCGGTACTCGTCGCCCAAGAAGACCGGCACATCCAACGGGCTGAGCGCGGTAATGCAGTCATCCAAGGGGTAGGTAGCGGCAAACGCATCGTAGTCGGCGGCCATCCGGCGGGCGCGCGCCCAGCGCACGGGATCCTGGGTGATGGCGGCGTAGTGCTGGGCAAACTGCTGCATGCCCTCGCGGTCGTCCCCGACCGCCTTCCAGGTGCCCCAGGTGGGCGGCACATCGTCAAAGAGTTGCGGCACCTGCTCCATTGCGCCAGAGAGGGTCTCAGGGAAGTAGTCCACCAGGCCCTTGACAAAGCGCTCCTCGCGCGAGAGCAGCCAACGCGGGAATGGGCTGAATCGGTAGTAGTCCAGCGCGTTGGTGGTCGACGAGGTGATCGTGACCAGGAACGGGTAGACCATGGTCACGCCCAGAATGGTGAGCACCAGGTACATGAACAGAATGAGCAGGCGGATGCGCCAGTGTTTGCGTCCGGTTTCATCAATGATCGGCATGTCAGACTTCCTCGACCCGGCGGAATTCCACCTTCCGCAGGACATTGATTTGCAGATAGGCAAAGCCGATGAGGGCGCTGCCCAGAATCCACGCCATAGCCGTGGCCACGCTGAAGTGCAGTTTGGTATAGGCCTCCAGCCAGATGGTCATGGAGAGGACCATCGTCTCCTTGCCCGGGCCGCCAAAGGTGAGCAGGAAGATGTTGCCCATGGTCTGGAAGGTGGCGATGAAGGACCCGACAAAGTTGATGATGATCAGCGGCATGAGCTGCGGAATGGTGATGTAGCGCAGTTTGGCGATCACCCCAGCGCCGTCGAGCGCCGCCGCTTCGTAGAGTTCATCGGGGATGCCTTTGAGGGCCGCCAGGTAGATGAGACTGGAGATACCCATGCCCGCCCACACGGTGGGCACAATGGTGCACAGCATGGCGGTGTCAGGATTCCCCAGCCAGTCCTGGGTTTGCCCGCCGAACAGGCGGACGACCTGGTTAAGCAACCCGACCTCGGTGGGGTTGTAGATCAGCTTCCAGAGCAGGACGATGACCAGCCCGCTGGTGAGCTGCGGCAGGAAGAAGACCGAGCGCCAGAAGAGTTTGCCTTTCGGGATCTCCGAGAGGAAGAGCGAGAGCACAATGGGCGCGCAGAAGACCAGCGCCAGGCTGAGGAACACGTACTTGAATGTCTGGCGGACGGAGAGGTAGAAATCCGGGTTGCGAAAGATGCCGATGAAGTTGTCCAGCCCCACCCAGGGGCTCTCTCCCACGATATGGTAATCCTGGAAGGCCATGACGATGCCGCGTAAGAGCGGATAGTACCCCCACAGGCCGATAAGCCCGATGGCAGGGACGAGCAGCAGCCAGGGTACCCAGCCCTGGTACACGCCAGCGCGCGATTTGACCGCGCCGGTGGTGTGCGCGGCCAGGTTCGTCTTCACGATCATGACGATGAAGACGAGCAGGATCACCGCCACCACCGCGAAGATGGTCCAGGCGGTCGGACGATACTTCGCCAGGGCCTCCGGGGGGGTATCAAACATCGTGCGGTGGTTTGCGTCGTAATTGAGCTCATCGAGCGCGGTGTTGTAATCAAAGTGCTCGCCGCTGGAGGCAAAGAGCAAGCTCAACATGTTGTTGTTGAGCGCCATGTCCATAGTGACCCAAAACCCCATGTACGGCTCGGTGCGCCCCAGCACGGTGCCGTCACGCAATCCTGTGTGCAGTTTGGTGAGGCTGGCCGGCACCTCACGCACGTAGTCGCCAAAGCCCAGGCGCTCGAGGTCGTAGGGGTTGACGAAGCGCGCCTGGCCATTGAGCACCATGCGGCGGACCGTTTCGTCGTAGGCGGCGGGGGAGGTGAGCGCGGTCAGCACTTTCCACACGGCCTGGCGCTCTTCCGGGCTCCGCCGCCCAACGCCCTCCCCCATGACGGCAAAGTGGCGGAAGAGCTGGACGACCGGCTGGCCGCCGGGACCGGCGGGAATGGGGAAGGCGCCCAACAGATCGGGGTTGACCCACGTGCTATGCCGGGAGAAGTCGTCGAACTGCTCCTGCACCATCGCCACTTCGCCGCGCCCCAACCACTCCATAGTGGACTCCCCCGGCTGGCCGGTGAAGACGCGCACCACCCCGGTGACCACGTCGTTGGGTGTGAAGGTGACCACGCGCCCGTTGGCCAGGGTCACCCGGCCGACTCGGGCCTGCTCGTTCGTGAGGTTGATCGGTTCGTGGGTCTCTGGGTCGCGAATCCAGCGCTGCCAGCGCAGGCGGTGCAGAAAGGCAGTAGCGCGCTTGCCCGCCTCGCTGTTGAGGTCGGCTTCCCAACGGGTGGTAACGTCGCGCAGGTCTTCGCCGGTGTCGGGGGTGATGAAGGTCGTCGCCTCCATGGGGAAGCGGTAGGCCTTGCCGGTGGTGGGACTGACTTTGACCTGTACCACCGGGCTGCCCCCGCCGACGCTCTGCATCCACGGCAGCCAGAGCCAGCCGTAGGTGGTCACCGCCAGAGCACGCTGCCCTTCCTGGATTTTCGAGCCGGGCACGTACTTGCCGGGATCGGTGAGCTTTTGGCACCAGTAGAAGAACTCGTCCCAGGTCTGCGGGGGATTGTCGGGATCCAGCCCGGCCTGGCGCACGAGGTCGGTGCGAAAGACGATGGACATGTGCGAGGTGGAACTCACCGGCAGGCCGTAGATCTGGCCGTCGACGGTGGACACTTGCCGCCAGAGCTGCGGCACCTGCTGCCAGCCGTCCCAACGGGCCTCCTGCAGGGAGACCTGGCTGTCGCCATCCTGGTCCGTACCGATCCATTCGTTCAACGGGTAGGTAAAGCCCTGCGTGATATCGGTGCGCAGGATGTGATACCAGGAGAGGAAGAGATCCGGGGCCGATTGCCCGGCAATGGCCAGCATGAGCGGCGTACGGCCACCGGCGCCGGGCAGTTGCAGACTCGACCACTCGCGCACCTCGATCGACGGGTCCTCGCGCATTAACCGCACCAGCGGGTCGGCGGGCGACGCCCCTCCCGTCTGTCCGTACCACAGCCAATAAATACTGACGGGAATACGCCCGGTGGCCTGATCGCCCCGGGCCGGAGCAGGAAGATTTAGCAGAATAACGCAAAAGCTGTACATGAGGAGGATAAGTCCCCGTTGCAGTTGCCCGGCGAGGTTCATACGGGTAAGCACCATGAGATGTGCGCTCCTTAAAGAATCAGTGCGGATCGCCATCACGCACTGTCAGGCATGGTTCGATGATGGAAAGCCAGCTGGATGGCCACCATATCGCGTGCCACCGAGCGGGGTTGCCAAAGGGGCAGTTCACGACTATGTGAAACACACCATCCGTTATGGGCTCACGCTCAAGCCATCAATAGAATAGAATCCAAGGGTTGCGTGATTGTGAAATTTGCGTTTACCTGTGAGACGAGCATGGGAGCCTTGTGCTGGTGCCGCGGAATATTCACAGTGCACAGTGTGGGTGAATTTGGGCATTGTATCTGCACTGCAAGCTGCTATACAACGATGCGCTCGTAAGTGCATCTCGGCAATAGACGGGGGAGCACCAATGACTTCAATCGCAAGCCTTTACGAGAGCCACGCCACGCTGGCTATCACGCGGACCATGGAGGTGCGCCGCGAGGAATATCTGGACTACATGACTTTCGTCGAGAATCGGCACCCACTTTTCACCGAAATCTTTGGTCCACTGATCGGCGTGAAGGAGGAGTGGGCGGCACAAGGGGCCACGGCAGAAGAACTGAATTTCTCGGCGTTTCGATATCGGCAAGCGATGAGTGGCGTGATTCCGGTCAGTGCCGGTGGGTGGATTGGCGATGCCGGCAGTGAAATCCTCGAGGAGACGGATGCGCATATCATTGCCCGCGATCACTTCGGCCGGCGTGTGAAGCTGTGCAAAGGGGTGGCGACGCTGCCGTTGCCGCTGGAGTATCCGGTGGAATCGATGGACGACTGGCTGCGCCTGAAGCATCACTACGCTTTCAGCGAGGAACGCTTTGCGCCGGGGTGGGCGGAGACTGCGCGCGAGATGGTTGCACAGGGTCAGGTGGTCACTGTGGGCATCCCGGGCGGGTTTGACGAGCCGCGGCAATTACTGGGCGAGGAGGTGCTGTGTATCGCCTATTACGAACAGTCCGAACTCATTCACGATATCCTTAACACGATTGCCGACACCGCGTATCAGGTGCTTGATCGCGTGACGGCAGAGGTACAGGTTGATCAGATTTTCGTGCACGAGGATCTGGCCGGGAAGAGCGGGCCGTTGGTAGGGCCGGAGCAGGTACGCACCTTTATGGCGCCCTACTTCCGCCGGATGTGGGATCTTGCCTCTTCCCGCGGTTCGCGTTTGTTTGCCATGGACTCGGATGGCAATATCGAGGCCATTCTCCCCGATTTACTTGAAGCCGGCATCAATGTCATCTTCCCCATGGAGCCGGCGGCGGGCATGGATATTGTTTCTGCTCGTGAGCAGTACGGCACTCGCCTGGCATTCATTGGCGGCATTGACAAGCATGTATTGCGAAGGAGCCAGGAGGAAATTACCGCCGAACTGGAGTATAAACTCCCGCCGCTCATCCGTACCGGCGGCTGCGTGTTTGGCCTTGATCATCGCATTCCGAACGGTACGCCACTGGAGAACTACCGCTTCTATGTACGTAAAGTCTGGGAGATACTTGAGCGCGAATCCGCTGCGCAGCCGTGAGTAGCGGAGGCGGTGTCTCCTGATTACTCCTTCGTTCCCAGTTGCGCCAGCGCCTCCCTTGCTCGTCTGGCATACAATGACGCGGTGACATGGGGGGAGTGCATGGCTGCATCGTACGAACGTTGATACCACTCCCGCGCTTGCTCGAACTCACTCAATCGATGATGACAGTTGGCGATGGAAAAGGCGAACGTGAAGAAGAATTTGGTGCCGGCATCGGCATGAATGCGCTCCCAGCATTGATACCAGGCGTCCTGCGCTTCACGGTAACGTCCGACGTCAAACAGCAGTTGCGCATAATGCTGCCAGGTAAAAGGGAAGTCGGGCTGCAGCTGCAGGGCGCGGGCAGCAATCTGGCATCCGCGTTCTTCATCTCCCAGCCCCAGGGCGATGGCGCGACCGGCGGTAGTTTGCACATCCCAGCGTTCAGGAAATTGAGCCAGCAATTCCTCCACAACTGATTGGAGATCGGCAGTGCGCTTACCGACCAGGAAGAGCTCACACGCGAGAATGGCGATGTAATAGTTATGTGGGTCGAGACGATACGCATGGGCTGCCGCTTCGATTGCCGGTTGGAAATCCCTGCACTCACGCAACACAAACGCATAGTAGTACCAGGCGTGTGATGAATCGAGATGGCTCTGTAGAAATGCGCGGACCAGGGAGACCGCGCGCGCGGCTTCACCGCGGGTGAGGTAAAACAACGCGGTGTACCACTGGATATTTGCCGCATCCGGCGCGAGGCGGGCGGCGCGCTTGAGCAGACGTAGCGTCTCGCGGCCTTCCGGACCATGCAACATCTTGTGTTCAAAGCGGATGCGCGCCAACTCGGCGAGCGCCAGGGCGTCATTGGGATTCAGTGTGAGCGCACGCGTTAACCGTCGTTCCAACTCCGCCCACCGCCCGGTATCCAGCAATGGACTGTGACTGTTGACCAGTGCCGTGACATCATCGGGGTTCCGCGCGAGAATCTCGTCAAAAATCTGCAAAGCTTCGACCAGGCGTCCTGCGCGGACATAGACATCGCCGAGGGCATGCAGGTAGGCAATGTTGGATGGTTCGAGCGCTACGGCTTGTTTGAACTCCTGGGCGGCTTCGCGTAACGATTCTCGACAGAGAGCGATCATGCCCAGCAGGCAATGGCGGGTAGCCGGACGCCGTGCGTGCTGCATTGATTCCTGATACACCGTCACCGCTTCATCTTCCCGTTCGAGCAGGCGCAAGATCAAGCCAAGCTGCAACCAGGCATTCAGATGCCCGGGTTGCAGCGTGGTGACCACGCGATACTCGCCGATCGCCTCGTCCCAGCGCCCAAGCGCAAAGAGGATCTCTGCCAGTTCCAGGTGTTTTTTCCAGCCGCGTGGATGCCGTTCGATGTACTGGCGCAGGGAGGCGATGTGCGAATCCCGCCTAGGGTGTTTCTGCCCCAGCAATATATGGTATCCCACGGTGACGCCGGTCGGCAGTTGCACCTGGACCTCGCGCGTCTCGTTCACTTCCCATTCAATTTCATGCGAGACATGCTCGTGCAGTAGACGCTCAACCTGCCCTTCGATCATGCGCAACCGAGATGTCGCACCACTGGAGCTTATCGGCGACATGGCCGAGGTGCGCCCCAGTGCACCGGGCGCTTCCGAGAAGAAGGCGCCCATGCGTGACCGCAAACTATCCCGGGCCTGTTGCACGCGCTTGCGGGCATTTTCCTGGGTGATTTTGAACTTATCGGCAATATCCTGGTACGACATACCGTGGAAGATGTAGAGGATAAAGGGATCGCGCAGCCGTTCTGGCAGTTCTTCAATCAACTGCAGCACGCGGTCCTGTAGTTCATGCTTGACCAGCATATCTTCCACGATGCTGGAGTGTGACGAGGTGGTCTCGTAGTCGATCTCTTCGATCAAGCCGACGTAGCGCGAGTTCGTCGCATTGGTCTTCAGCCAGCGCAGACAGGTATGGTAGGCGACACGCCATAACCAGGCTTTGGGATTCTCATGTTCAATAAGGTGGCGCGAAAGGCCGTGATACGCCTTCAGCATCACATCGCTCATCACGTCGTCAACGTCATGGTCGTTGCGGCGCAGCATGTGACGGCAGAAGTTTTTCAACGCGTGGTTATGCGCTTCCCAGAAATTCCAAAAGACCTGGCTGTCGCTCAAATCCCGATTTGCAGTGGTTAGATCATCACCCATGGTGAGCGGCATGATTGAGCTCTCCAACAGACATCAACAACCGGCCGATGGGCATGTCCGCTGTTCTCATCCTGGAGAGTGCGGCGGTGCAGCATACCGACCTCTAGCGTACGTTGGGGCAAAGTGTTCTCGCGTCAGACTGATAAGCAGTTACTTTCTTCTCTCCCGTTGTCCGAATCCCTGTCACTATCCATGCGCAAGCATAAATATTAGCGAGAATAGCACATATACTCGAAAGACGCGTCTTTATACCAGGTATTACCCATTTGCCGGTGCACAATCACCTGGTCATCAGTGACGCCGCAACCGGGCAGACATGCGATTGCGTCTGCCCGGTGTTGGCGATCATACTATTCTGGGGGCGTTCAGCGCCGCGTGCGTACCGTGTTGCCTCCCACCAGTTCGGTGATTTCCACAGTCGTCATCGCGGCGGCATACTGCTGCAACGGAATGGTGAAACGCGCCTCACCATCGACCGTCGTGCGGTGGAAGACGAGGGGATCGCCATCTGTACGCTGCAGCGTGATACGGATAGGAATGGCCGCCCGCACGGTCTGCCCACGGGAGTCAAGCACACGGACATCCGTCGCCAGTGCATCGCCCTGCACGGCAGCGTTGGCCTGCAGTCGCTTCACCGGTTGCGGCGCGAGCAGGTAGATTTTCCACCCGCCGGCGGGCAGCAGCCCCGTGTCGATGCTCTGACCCTTCAACCGGCGAGCCGAGTCGACCGCTCCTGAGCGTTCCACGCCCAGGTCGTAGATGGCCGCGGCAGGCTCATTCACGCGCACGGTGAAGGCATGCGGTGCCTGGAGGTCCTGGTTGTAGACGAAGAGGTAGCGGGCATCGCCCTGCTCCATGATCGTGTAGACGCATTTATCGGAGTTGGTAGTGACCGGCTGCGGGATGACGTCGGTGATCTGTTCCTTCAACGTCGGGATAATCGCTTCAGTCAGCGCCTCACGATTCTTCACGCTGGCCACATAGGTCTCGTAATTTTTATAGGAGCGCTTGCCTGCCACGACATCCTTGCGATAGGCATCCAGATCGACAGGCAGTTTGATGGCGCCGGGGATCGGCACCTTGCAGCTCTCGTCAACGTAGACCTTACCGCCGCGCTTCATGAACTCCTGCAGGCGATCAAGCCAGTGCTGCTCGGCGTAGAGCAACCGCGGCAGCACGACCGCCTTCTTCGTGAAGAGTTCCTCGCTTTCCAGTTGGCGCGAGGTAATGGCGTGAATCTGCACGCCGGCGCGCATGAGCGCGGGGTAGGTGAGGTCTTCGGCAAAATACTGGGACCACTGCCACTCCGGATCGGCTTTACGGCGCTCGGCGGTGGGCAGCGGGATCAGCAGATAGGCGTCATGCGGGCTGGCGTGCAACCATCCGCCCATCATCCACACCGGGGCATCCTGACGGGTGAGCGCGCGGAACATGGGGCCGTAGACGCGCAGGATGCCGGCGAGCCGCTTTGCTTCCACCCAGAGGGCTTCTTCGCCAAATGTGCCCGGCGATTTGGTGAGCCAGGGCGAGGCCCAGAGGTGAATGCCGTCAACGCCAGATCCGAGCATGCAGCCGCTGGTGAGGCGGAACGAGGCCTGTGATGTGCCACTGCGAATATCTTGCTCGAACTGACGCAACAGGCCGTACATGCTCCATTGCTCGTGGCGTTCGCCGCGCATATCATTGACCGTGGCAAAACGGTAATCGCTGTGGTGACAGGCGGTCAGTTCGGAGACCGACCAGTAGTCCAGATAGTGCTCTTCATTAATGAGGTCGAGACCGCCGAAATAGCCGCCGGGATAGCCGGTGATCTTCACCCAGGGGGTCTTGGTCTTTAACAGCTTGCCCAGTTCGGCATGGTAGGGGTCGTAGGCGTTCATGCGCACTGTCCGCACCCATTGCATCCAGGGATCGCCTTTGGGAGCGACGTAGCCAGGTTCGCGGAAGGTAGGCATGGGGGGGGCGTTGCCGGTCTGTTTGCGGTAATAGTCGTTACAGGCCGGGCAATAGCAGGCAATGCCGTGTTCAGGGTGGTAGCCCATATCCCAGCCGAATTCGTCATCCAGCATGTAGGCGAACAGACGCGGCTCCGCGCCGAACTGCTCGGCATGCTTATGGCAGTATTCCTTCGCCAGTTCCCGATACTTCGCGTTGCGCGGGCAGGGGGCCGGCCCACTGTAGTAACTGTTGGACACCATGCCGTTATCCAGCAGTTGGAAGAAATGCTTGGGATCCACCACGCCCTTGAGCTTCCCGCGCACGACCTCGTCCTTGGCTTCTACCGGATTGATCGACTGCACGAGCAGCACATCGGCCTTGCGCGCGGCATCGGCGACGAACGCCTGCGAATCGTTTTTATGCCAGGTATGCGTGGAAAGGTAACTGAAGCCGAGGTCGCGGAACCACTTGAATACGGCAGGGCGAGCCGCGACATTACTATCCACCTCCAGGATGCGCACGCTGTAGGGGTACTCTTCGCGCAGCCAATCGGGCAGAGCTTTCTCGCCGTCAAAGGTCAGGGTGCGTTGTGCATAGCGTTGGCGCACGGCCGCTTCAATGCCAACATTGCCCATCAGTTTGTCACGTCCGGCCGCCCACTTCACCGCGCGACTCCACAGGACAGGGTCGTCCTGCCAGAATATTTCACGGTTGTATTGACCATCCTGATGCGCCTGGGCGGTGGGGGAGAAGGTGATGGCCAGCACGCGCCCCTGTCCTATGCGCCAGCCGGCGATCAGCGGACGTTCCTCTTTTTTCTTGCCGAACTGCGCCGATAGCATCGTTTCAGCCCCGGGTTTGGGCTGCACGTCGTGTGCCGCAGTCGCCGGACGCGCTTGCCAATTGAGCCCTGCCACCAACGGATGAGTTGCCTCACCATAACCGCTTACCCCACACTCGCGCCCCGGCGTATTCTTCCGAAACGAAAGATGGCCGACCTGCGGTGATTCCAGGCTATGCGAGGCAGGAATGGCGACGGGCAACAGTTCTTCCAGAATCGATCCCTGCCAACCGACGTAGATCAATTTGTCGGCTACTTCTGCCGTTTTGGCGCTGGCGCCGCCCAGGAAGTTGCCGGAGCCATAACAGGTCGGGCCTCCATTGATGACGAGCCCGCCGCCCTTGCGCACGAACCGGGCCAACGCACTCTGCCAGGCTGCCGGCAGTACATCGTAAGGTTCACCATCACGAATGAGCATGCGCGGCGCATCCCAGATGACGACCACGTCGTACTGGTTCAGCGCGGTAAGGCCTTGCTCCCAGTCGGCTTGCGCATGGTAGCGGATCAGCTTGCCGGTGATCTGTGGGTCGCCCAGCGCCAGCGGGTTGCCGTATGTCTCACTGATCATGGCTGCCAGCGGCACGGAGTCGTAAAAGCCATGCGCAACGGTCTGCGGCGTTCCGCTCAGCACCAACACTGAGATCGGCTCGGGCTGGGCTGCGCCGCCGACGCGGCATAGCAGCAGTATGGCCAATCCAAACAACATGGTCAACCTGGTGTTCATTAGATGCACTCACTCCTTCGGTCGTGTCATGCTTTGCCCCCCCCATGGGGCACTAGCTTATGCACGGTCGCCGCCTCCTGGAGGACGGACGCGCCTTTGCACGGGAAGATGTTAATCGCTTGACTGTTAGAAACAGGTCAACATCATCTTGTGAAAATACGCAGTAAGACGCACGGATGATAAAACTGAGCGAAAAACAAAAAAAATTCACAACACGAGCCCATACATACTCATACGATATAATAATTACGATACCAGCAAGTATGCGTAAGCCTCGGCGTCGGCAGGAGCCAGTGCGCTCAACAGTTATGCTGGTGTCTATTACCTTGACGGAAGGAGTGTATCATGTTGTCAGTACGAGGTCGAATTGTTTCGCGCAAGTACAGGCCCGGGTTCACGCTGATCGAGTTGCTCGTCGTGATCGCCATAATTGCGATGCTGGCCGCCATTTTGTTCCCCGTCTTTGCCAAAGCGCGGGAGAAGGCGCGCCAATCCACCTGTT
>JAGUZN010000347.1 GCA_020060775.1 Armatimonadota bacterium | reverse complement strand
CGTGACGCCAGGCTGTACCGCCGCCTTCATCGCGTCGTAGGCATGATCCGCGAGACCGAAGGCGGTGCGAATCTGTGCGAGTTCCCAGGCGGATTTCAGGTAGCGCAGGGTGACGTAGTCGTCGGTGATGTCCACCAGTTCAACGCCGGTGAAGCCCTCGGCGATCTGGCGGTAGCAATCCCAGGGCATGCGGCCGGCGCCCACCATGCCGACGCGGCGCACCTTGCCCAGTTTGGCATTCAATTCAGCGAAGAGGGCGGGGAAGTCAATGATGGTGGCGTTCGGATACTCTTCGTCGGGCACCATGAAGACAGGAAAGTTGCGCGTGTCGGTGATGGCACTGTCCAGCTTGGCGAACGGTTCGCTTTCCGGTCCGCCGAGGACCATCGGCTCACCCTGCGCGGGCACCAGCACGGCTCCGCTTTCGAACTGCGGACACCAGCCGGTGAGGTACCAACCGTTGCCGATATTGAACTCATCATAGTACACGAGAGCGATGTCCAGGTTCTTCGCCTCCATAATGCCGCGCACTTTGGCGAGGCGGAGGTCACGCTCTTCACGAGGCAGGTAACCCATACTAAGTTCTCCTTGGTAGTGTTGGTCATTTACGGCTACGCGAGCCACCGAGATATAACAAGCTGTTCCAGATCAACGTCGTTATCCATGATCGCGAACGTCGTTTTGGAGATAAGCTCTGAGCTCTCCAACGCTTTGTCCCGCACGAACAGCGGGCCGATGGTCTCCAGTTCGTAGCCCTGCATATCCGGATCGGAATTGAAGATGCTGTAGCAATCCGCCGCGGAATAGGGGCCGTTCGGCTGGTCGTTGTCGGCGATATTGAAGTACAGCCCACCGGATTGGCTTTGACTTTCACGCAGGCAGATCATGCGCTTGTCGATGTCGATGCTGCCGATGCCCAGTGGGTGTGCGGCACAGGCAATGCCGATTTGTCCACGACACGCGCCGTCGGTGCGATAGGTGAATCCGCGCGGATAGCAGCGGATGCGTTCGCCAGGATGCGCGTAGAAATCGTAATTGATCGCCCGCTCGGGCTGCGCCACTATGCCGAAGGCCATGGTATGCGGCGAGGCATCGAACTGCTCGAGCGTCCAGCAGGCGATCAGTCCTTCATCAACCGTGACGTGGTTGGTCACCGTGATGGTGTCGATGGTGGTGAAGGCGAGGAGCGCGCGCGGCGACAGCCCATCCAGGAGGGACGTTGGATGGCTGATCGCTACCCGGCGCGACATCTCCGCTTCCAGCATGGTGCCGGCGCGGTTGAGCAAGCGCACGGATTTCGTCATGCCGATCCAATCGCTATCCTGCCGCGTGATCTCGAACGGCTGCCGATTGATGGCTTGTTGCACGTACCAGATGTCGCCGCGATAGTTTAGCCCGAAGTTGCCACCCTCCGGCGCCGGCCAGAAGTTGGCGCCGCCGTAATTGTTGAATTCGTCGCTCGGGTTGATGACGGCGTCGAGATCCAGGCGATGCATAAAGCGCCCGTCGACCTCGGCAAAGACCCTCCCCCCCAGCGTGGGGCAGATGGCCAGGCGTCCATGTGTGGTGGTTTTTTCTATCACTACGCCGTGCAGTGCAGCGAGCAGTTGATCGTAGCGGTCCATCATTCCTCCTTAGTAATTGTCATAAAAGTCTCTGTTCGATCTGCAGTGCGATCCGCGAACAGGTCCTTTCCAGACAATTTCTCAGACCGCCTGGCCGGCGGCGGCATACTCCTCGGCGAGTGCCGCGCAGGTCAGGAAGCGCGCGCCGCGTTGCTTGAGCAGGGTAATCAGCGCATCGAGTTGTGCGACGGCATAGTCGCCGCAATTCTTGATGATAAAGGGGTCTGGAAGCACCGAGCCCTCGCCGAAATGGATCAACCCTTCCGGCATGGCGAGGAACTCCCAGGGGTGCAAGTACAGGCAAATGACTGCCGGCAACTGCCGTTGCGTCAGATAGCCAAGCATATTGTCGACATGACGCATCAGCGCCTCAGCGCTTTCGGTGCGGAAGATCGGCCACTGGTCGCGGTCGCGCCCGAACGGATCACTGCTCTCCAGCGTCATGTCGGCGAAGTTGGGGATCTCGAGGATGCGCATATCGCCTTCCTGCGTCCAGTCCGCGCGGCAAGGGTGGTAGGGGGTCAAGCGTTGTGCGTAGTAATACAGCGGATATGTCGCATCGGCAATATAGCCAAGATCTTCCAGGGCGTTCACCATTGCTGTGCTGCCCCAGAGCCGTGGCGCGCGGAAGGAGACGGGGGTGTATCCCAGCGCCTCGCGTACGGCGGCAGTGGCGACCTCGATACGATGGAAGCATTCTTCCGGCAATACCGGGCGCAGTCCGGGGATGGGGAAGAGTTCTTCGCCGATCGTTTCGTGATACAGGGTATGGCAACCCACCTCATGCCCGGCGTGATCCACCATTTGCACCACTGACGGGTGCTGGCGGGCCGCATCGCCGACGAAGAAAAAGGTGCCCCTCACCCCCTGTGCATCGAGCACATCGAGGATGCGCGGGGTGCCGTGCACCAGGCCCTCATAGAATGGCGTCCAACTGCCGATGTCGGTTTCCATATCGAAACCGAAAATGACGACAGGCGATTGGTGGGTCATGGGTCATGCCTCCAGCAGGAAAACGTTAGTAGTGGGCACTTAACCGATACAGGTCTTTGCACTACGCGGTAGTCACGCGTATATCTGCATAATAGGCTTGGGGCGGAGGGCTGTCAAGCGTTAACAAGTTGAATTGTTTTTACTGGTGACACGGTGAGATTATGAATGAATGTGAAAATGCAAGGGTTAACCAAAGCGGAACACCGCCGGAGCGCTATGCTCAGGTAGTGGAAATGGTAGAGTATTCGTGACTGAGAAACTGTTTTGAAAGTCTCTGTCCGGTCTCGCTTGATCTTTTCGCGGCAGTCTATGTCGGGACTCCTCACCCTATCGGTCTTGGAGAGTACCTCGGCGTCCCGATACGGACTGCCGCGAACAGATCCTGTTAAAACAGTTTCTGAGAACATACGAGTAAGATTAGCCGCTCCCGTTTTCTCGTCTGCTGTTGACGAGCTCCCGATACTCCTGGCAGAGGGTGTTCAATTTGCTGTTCGAGTCCAGCAACATGGGTACGGTGTATCGTCATTACGACCGTGGCCGCATTTTGGGCGAACATGCCTTGCTGAGCCAGTCGCTCTGCCTCCGCTCATGCTGCCCGACTCCCCAGCAGTTCCGCGAGTAATCGCTGGAATCTCTGGTGTATGGTCCGAGCGGTCTGGGACCCCAGGCGTTTCAATAATGGCCTCCTGGTTCACAGCATGGTATAATCAGCGCAATTCCCGGGGAGCAGGTTGGGGCTGTCCGCATCCGGTGAAAAAGCGCGTAGGAGTCATCATATGCGCATACGTACCATCCTTGTATTGCCCTTGTTGTGGATGGCCACCGCGGCCGGTTGGGGAACGCCGGTCTCATTCTACGCTCCGCTGGATGGCAGTCCGGATGCCGTGGTGGCCGGGGGATCGCCGTCCGCGCAACTGGAAGGGACACCGGAGTTTGTTGCCGGACGCGATGGGCGCAAGGCGCTGCTGGTGGGCAAGCCCGGCAGCCGACTGACATATAAGACGGCCGGCAATATCGACCTGCGCGCCGGCACCATTTCGGTATGGATCAAACCGATCGACTGGTTCATCGATCACGAGATGCGCTTCTGGTTCAGTGTGAACGAAGCGGACGAGCATGGTCGCGACAATCCCGATGCCTTTCTGTGGTTGTATAAATTCTTCAACGGCAGCCCGGTCTTCTGGCTGGTGCAAACCAGCCATCCCATGCATGATATCCAGCTTATCGGCGGGCCGTTCAATCCCGCCGGGTATGACGTTTCGGATATGTATGCCGAATGGAAGCCGAATCAGTGGCATCACCTGGCGGCCACCTGGTGCGGGCCGACCATGCATCTGTATGTGAACGGCAAAGGTTATGGCTCGTGTTCCGTGTCGTCCGATACCCTGCTGCGCGCATTGAGCGACACCTTTCACATCGGCGGGGCCAGCAGCAGCGGGAAGGGCGACTGTGCGCTGCAGGATGTGGCGATTCTGCGCAGGCCGTTGAATCAAGACGAAGTGCGCGATCTGTATACCCACGGTCTGGCCGGGCTATCCAAGCAAGACCGCGGTCGCGTTGACCTGGAGGTGCAGAGCGATTATTATCCCTCGACCGGCACATTGGCATTAGTCGCGCTGGTTGACGGTCGGCGTCCGGAACATCTGTCCGGCTTGCGGTTGAGTTGCACACTGCGGCGAAAGGGCGACCCGCGTGGGAAGACTGTGGATCTGGGCATACGGCCGGTCACGGGCGTACGGACGAAGTGCTCCCTGCGCATCGACCCGTCCATGCCCGGTGGGGAGTACGAAGTCGTGGTCAAGCTGCTCGATGCCAGCACGGTGAATGACACGGCGGTAGCCGGTTTTGCCCGGCTCAACGCGAAACCCGAGTGGCTGGGCAATACCCACGGCATCATGCGCTCTGTGCCTGCGCCGTGGACTCCCATCGTCACACGGGGGCAGACGGCGACCCTCTGGGGCCGCACGTACCGCTATCGGGATTCCCTGTTCCCGGTGCAGATTACCAGTCGGGACACCGAGCTGCTTGCGCGACCTTTGATGTTGCTGGCCCAGGTGAACGGCAAGCGCGTCGGGCCGGCCAATCTGCGTTTTCGCTGGACGAAACTGACGCCGATGCGCGTCGAGTTTGAAACCACCGGCACCCTTGGGAAATCGAAGATTCGCAGCAGAGGGTGGATCGAATTCGACGGTTTTCTCCATACCAGCCTCGCCGTCAGGCCGGTAAAGGGGGAACGCATCGAACGCCTCTGGTTTGAGATGCCCCTGCGCGCCTCCATCGCCACGCTACAGCAAGGCCGCATCGGCAATGTGAAGGCCAACGGCGGCAAGACGCACGACTGGGACAGTGCATGGAATTCGCTGTCCCACCTGTGGTTCGGCAATGAAGAGGTGGGGGTGCAGTGGTTCACCGAGGATGACTATAGCTGGTATCATAGCGAGCGACCGAATACCCTGTCATTGCGGGTTGGCGAGCAGGAAACGCTGTTTACCGCACGGATGGTGGATGAACCGGTGCGGAGTCCGGACGTCCTGGAATACAAGTTCGGGCTGATCGCCACACCAATGCGCCCGATGCCGGCGCACTGGCGGCTATGGGATTACGGTCTCGACCGCTCCTGCCCGGGCACGCCGCCCAAGCGTCCCGGACCGCGCTGGGTGATCTTTAACCCGGAATGGACCGCGCAGGCCGCAGCCAGCCGGTCGGGCGCCTTTGGCTACTCAGCGACTGGACCGTTCACGCGGCAGATCGCCGACACTTTCCTGCAGCAGCAGACCCGCTTTTTCCTCTACTGGGATGTCAGAGCTGTGTGGAGGGGCACGCCGGAGTACGCGTATTATCGCAGCGAATGGGCCGGCGCCCACCCGGCGCCGCCCCCCCTGCCCCTGGACACCTGCGGGGCAAGGGAGGTCACCGGCGCGGACCACAATCAAGCCAGCTATCGTGATTTCACCGTCTGGCGATTGTGGAAGTCCATGCATGACAACCCCTGGCTGATGGACGCCGTCGCCGGATTGTACCTGGACGAAGCGGAACCGAACGGCGGTTATGCCATGCGCCTCGGCGCCGATGGCCGCCTGCACCAACGCACCAACGCGGCGGGTGTACGGGAATTGCAGAAGCGGATTTACGGCATGCTGCGGCAGGAGTGGCCGGACCGCATCATCATCAATCACCAGTCCGGTAATCCGTACTTCTCCCAATTGGCGTTCAGTGACGCGTATCTCACCGGCGAGGACTTCTACAGCGACAGCAATCTGCTGCGCGACCTGAATTACCATCGTTCGCTGGATCTGGATGCCTGCCGCGCCACGCTGACGGCCGAACACTGGGGCCTGCCGGTCCTCTTTCTCATCTCGGTGAACAATCCGCGTGCCTGCGGCGTCGACGGATACCCGGGCGCCGAACATATTGCCGGTTTACTGCTCCTGCATGACTGCATCCCGTATCCTGCCGCGATCAACCCCGTCCCACTGCACCGCATGGATGTGCTGAAGCAGCGCTTTGGCTGGGATGACGACACGCAATTTATCGGCTACTGGAAGGCTGGCAACCCGGTCACGGTGACCGCCGACCAGTCGCCCGTCGTGGCCTCGGTCTTTACACGGCCGGGGAAGGTCATGCTGGTGGTAATGAACAACGCGGACGCGCCGGCGCGCGTTACCCTGCAGGCGGCGTGGGACAAGCTGGGCGTGCAGGCGCCGGAGGAACTGCAGGACGCCTACGCTCTCACGGATGACGAGCATGCCGATAACAGCATCGTGCCGGGCCAGGACCTTCGCGTCCCCGTTACCGGCAATGGCATCACTTTCACTATTCCTCCGCGCAATTTTCGCGTCTGGACGACCGTCAATAACAATTAGGACCGCATCCACTGCGCCTCTACGGTGAGAATCACAACCCCAGCCCCCGCCGAATTATCGCGGGACAGTTCGCCGTCGCGGATGTAGCGCCGCAGCATGCGCTCAGAGCGCTGGCCGGTTTGCGTCATGATGTTGCGGTCCCCCACGCCCTGACGGACGCCGACACCGGATGCCTTGCGATCGATCCGACCACGGGGTCCGAGATGCTGACCAACCCACCGCTGCCGTCATTCCGGTGGATGAGACACGCCAGCAGTTACTCTTGCTGGCACTGGAAGGAGCGGAGCGGCTCTATCCGGCTGCGCCCCCATTGCTGCCTGATCCGGCAGCTGTGGAGGATGTCGAAGAGATACGCGCGTTCCTGACACGCGAGACGGCTGGTGATGGGAAGAGGGTACGGCAATGAGCAACTACGCCATTATCACGTCGGCATGCACGCCCCCCGCTTTGTGAAACGAACAGATCGTCCTCTACCGCTTGCTGTATTGGCCTACCCCGCACAATAGAAGATTGGTGAGCTGGTTCGGTTTTGGCTGTAGATAGATATCGTATGCTCCTCCATGCATTCACCTCGAACCCTCCGATCGCTTCCTGCCATTTCGAGCGTCAACACTGTGGACGACTATAGGGGGTCGTCTTGAGTGTTCAGAGAGAGAATTGGGCGTTGAAATGGTGAAAACGAGGATTCGCCAGGTTCGAGTCGTCCACGGTTTTCTGCAGGTGGACTTTTCGTTGCATGTATAAGGAAGGGGGTGGAGGGGCGAAATTGTCGGCACCAAAAGGAAAACCGCCGGAGCGATACGCTCCGGCGGTGGAAATGGTAGCCCCTAGGGGATTCGAACCCCTGATCTCCTGGCTGAGAACCAGGCGTCCTAGGCCACTAGACGAAGGGGCCGCGTCAATGTGTCCATTGCTGCGGACGGATAAAAGATACCAAAGTCGCGCCGGCGTGTCAACCCCATTGGCCACGCGGAACGCGACATGCGCGGCACGCTTACAGGAATCACTATGTCATAGCGCGAAGTGAAATACCGTCAACGCCGTGATGATGCGGATGCGGCGACCGGATAATGGAGGAAGGTATGACGACCTGGCGTTTCTTGCCGCCCATTGATGGGGCGGGTGCCTGGCATATGGCGGCGGATGTGGCCATACGCGAAGCGATGTGTGCCGGGGCTGCTGGCCCGACGCTGCGTTTTTACCGGTGGACGCCGGCGTGTGTCACGCTGGGAAAATTTCAGGCGGTGGACGGCAACGTGCGTCTAGAGCACTGTCGCCGATTGGGTATCGATGTTGCGCGCAGACCCACTGGCGGGCGCGCCATTCTGCATGACCACGAAGTCACGTTCAGCATCCTTGTCGCGGAAACGGATTTTCCCGGCGTGGGGACAAGCATCATGGAGGGCTACCGCGTGCTTGCGCAGGGGTTGGTGCTCGGGTTGCAGCGGCTGGGCATGCCGGCGGAACTGGTCGACCGCCAATCGACGGTACGCTCGGCAGACCCGGTGTCGTCCATGGGCGCCATGAACCCTGCATGCTTCGCCGCGAAAGCTCGCTGCGACATCATGGTCGCGGGGAAGAAGATCATCGGCTGCGCGCAGCAACGCAAAGACGGCATCATACTCCAGCAGAATTCTTTGCCGCTTGCTATTGACTTCCCGCGATGGGATGAGGTCTTCTACAATTCGGATTGGCAGGCAGTGGCCCAGTCCGGCGCCGTGGCGTTGTGGGAGGCCGCCGGCCGCGCCGTGCCCGCCGAGGAGGTGGTGTCGGCCCTGTGTGCTGGATTGGAAGCAGCGCTCGGCATCACGTTGCAGCCCGGCGATTTCACTGCGGAAGAACGCGCCCGTGCCGACGCACTGGCGTCGGAGCACCTGG
>JAGUZN010000303.1 GCA_020060775.1 Armatimonadota bacterium | reverse complement strand
GGCGGTGGTCTTCAGCAGCGCCGGCCTGTGCAACAACGCGATGAAGCCCAAGCGCGCCACCGGCATGACCGTGGTGATGGCGGTGAACGCCGCCGGCGGCTTCCAGACGCCGCACACCTGCGCGCCGTACCCGTCCAATCCGAATGCGGACCACAACGACTACCTCTCCAGCGTGTGCTGGTATGCCGACTCCGCGCACATGTGGATGGCGGCGGCCTACGGCCAGCTTGTCAGCAACGGCTACCTGTACAACACGCGCACGCCGGGCGTGCTGCAGACCTACAACATGTCCTACGAGTATCCGGGCCTGGTGTCCGGCTCGGTGAACGGCGCGGTGAAGATGCAGGATGCCATCGTCACCCCGCGCACCGACACGCAGGCGATGCCCTGGCAGGAATCGATCGCGACTGAGCGCTTCCGCATGGGCGTGCGCCAGTGCTGCGTGTGGGGCGGCGGCGCCATGGCCTACACCGGCGCGATGACCGTGCCCGAGTACCTGCTCTTCGCCCCGAGCCTGAGCTACCTCGACCGCTCGCTCGTCGAGCAATACCTGATCGCCAAGTACGGGATCTGAGCGAGAAGACAGGAGATAGAAGACAGGAGACAGAAGGGGGGCTGCGTGAGCGGCCCCCCTTCTCAATTCCTAGTTCCTTGTTTCTCGTTCCTGGTTATGGATTGGGGGTGGAGGGATCGCACGGGAGGGCGGCCGTCTCTGGCCGCCACATCGCTTCGCGCTCCGTCGGGCCCGGGGTCTCGAGTGCCAGGAACCGCGACCGACAACACGATGCCGGGCGATGCGCCTGCACCACGACTACGCCCTCCCCCGGTGAGCGTGAGCGACACGGGGAGGGAATGGGCGACCCCCCTCCTGTCACCCCCAACGGGGGTGCGCGTCCATAGCCCACAGCGTGAGCGGTGGGACGTGAGGCCAACACGATGTCCCGAGTCCTGAAGGGGCGACAGTGCTGTTGAACCGCCAGGCCGCCATCGCCGGACACGGCTGCCACCATACACGGAACATTCAGCGAGAACCCTTGACAGATTTACCGTTATCAGAGATAGTATTAAAATCTTTCTAGTCGGGATGCTCCCGACAGCTGAATCAGCACCATAGGAGGTGTCTATGCCGAACTCCCGCCGAGGTTTTACCCTCATCGAACTCCTGGTTGTGATCGCTATCATAGCCATCCTGGCCGCGATTCTCTTCCCCGTGTTCGCGAAAGCTCGCGAGAAAGCCCGCCAATCGAGTTGTTTGAACAACCAGCGGCAGATCGCCGTCGCTATTCTCATGTGGGTGCAGGACCACGATGAGATGCTGCCGGGCGAGTCGAATGTCTGGCCGGAGATCGCCGTCGACCGCAACATATTGATGTGCCCCACCAAGGGCAAAAAAGTGGCCAATGCTTATGTGTACAACGCCGGCCTCTCCGGCAAGTCGCTGGGCGATTTCGCCAATCCGGATGCCCAGTTGATGACCGCCGATGGCCAGCACGCCGCCACCGCGGCGACCAGCAGTATCGCCGCCACCTATGACAACTGCGCCTACACCGTGGATGACCTGGACGAACGTCACAGCGACCGCATTGTCTGCACGTACATGGATGGGCACGTCTCGACCATCCGCCTGCCCAACGCTGATGAACCCACCAGCGTTGCCCTGCCCGTGCGCTCCGGCATCACCGTCTGGCTGGCCGCCGATGCGATCGAGGGTGTGGCCGACGGCGGCAGCGTGACCACCTGGACCGATGCGAGCGGTCGCGACAACCATGTCACCAATAACTGGAACGGTTCCACCCTGCTCGCCCCGACGCTGGACCTGGACGGTGCCAACGGCAAGCCCGCCGTGGTCTTCACCGGCGGCACCACCTCCGCCGCTACCAGTTGCGGGCTGGGCAACAACGCCATGAAGCCGCGCACCGCCAGCGGCATTACCGCGCTCCTCGTCGTGAAGGCGGCCGGCAACTTCTCCTTCCCCATGCTCCATGCCCCGGACCCGGCGAATCCCGGCCGCGACATGAACGCCGCCACCTCCAGCGTGGAATTATACTGCGACACTGCGCACGTCTACGGCGCCTCGACGTTCGGGAACTACAACCCGAGCAGCTACTTCATGTCGTCCGTGCGCGACACCGTCAACTACCAGGTGTTCAACGTGTCCGTGGAGTCGCCCGGCATCGCCTCCGGTTCCGTCAACGGCTCGGTGAAGATGTCCCGCAAAGGGATTTATGCTCCGCGCACGGATACCGCATCCGCGCCCTTCCGCGAAACGCTGGCGACCGAGCGCCTGCGCCTCGGCTCGCGCTATTGCTGCAGCGCCTTTACCGCACATGGCGCCTACAACATCGCGGAATACGTGCTCTACACGCCCACGCTGCCGCAACTGGAAGCCTCGATGGTCGAGCGCTACCTGATGGCCAAGTACGGGATCTGAGCGAGAAGACAGGAGACAGAAGACAGGAGACAGAAGGGGGGCTGCGTGAGCAGCCCCCCTTCTCAATTCCTAGTTCCTTGTTTCTCGTTCCTGGTTATGGATTGGGGGTGGAGGGATCGCACGGG
>JAGUZN010000117.1 GCA_020060775.1 Armatimonadota bacterium | reverse complement strand
GGTGCAGGCGACCTCCTGGGCGGTGGCGGAGATGTTGCAGAGCACCAATCCCAAGGTGCCATCGGGCGCTTTCCAGAACGAGGACAACACCGCCGGGAAAGTCCGCTCTTCCTTGGGTTTATTGCGGTAGAACCATGACGGCGTCGTGACGGTGGCCGCGGGGGCGTCCAGCGTCGGCGGTTTCAGCATCTCGCCGTAGACCAGGTACTTTGCGGCGATGCCGGTGCGCACCTTCGCCAGATAACGCGTGAACTCGGGAACATCAATTGTCGCGTCGCCGAACCACCCCAGTTGATGGCCCCGCACAAAGGAGATCGCCTGCGGCACATGATGCCAGTTCGCAAATTCGGGTGTCGTTTGGTAGGTGTTGCCGAACAGAATCTGATAATCGTGATAGACAGCGTCGAACAAAGGTATGTTGTCCGGCTCACCCGCCCACTGGTACTGCAGGGAGCCGTCCAGTAGCCCGATGACGGACTCATGGAAGGATTCCGACACCAGGATGGTATTTGGATTCACCGCGTGTACAGCCTTCCGGCATTTTTCCAGCACGGCGCGGTTGCCATAGGTGAGATAACACCCGCCGCCCAACGGGTGGCCGTGCGTGGAATTATAGCAGGGGAACCATCCCGGGAAGCTGTCAAGGTACACCCCATCCACGCCGTATTGCGCCAGCGCGGCGGACACCGACGCCAGCTTATCCTGCCAGGCTTGCGATGCCTGGCACATCCAGGTTTGATTGGCATACCCCGCACCTTTCGCGTTGGGATCGTAAATGATCGGCGTGCCGCCCTCGAAATACACCGCGGCCTTATCGCCATCCTCATGCTTGTACCAGTGGAAGCTGACATTAAACAGCGAGCCCTGGACATAAGGGACGACCCGCGCCCCTTTTTCCTGCATCTGCTTGATCAGTACAGGAAAGCCTTTCTCCCCGGCGCCGGGAGGCGAGTACTCCCCTTGAGCATAGGCAATGTGTCCCTGTTCCCACCCGTAATAGTGCAGGGCAAAGGGCAGTTGATAACTGTTTTGAAAACGACTCACGAAATTCCCGCCGTTGACCTTGCCGGAGAGCAACTCGGGCTCGTTCGCGTTCGTCGATTCATACTCCAGCACCCAGATGCCGAGATCCTTGAACCATTGCGGCACATCGGTGCGCTTCGCCATTGGCCCAGCCTGGCACCACTTCTGCTTGATCGCCCACTGCCGGTACAGCTTGGCTGCCGCCCACCAGTCGCCGTCGAACGTGCCGACCACCGCATCATACGGCATGCGGTAGTTATTGCCGACCATGGTATTGTTCTCCGGGATGTCGATCATTTTGGCGAAAAACTCCTGGCGCAGATCGCTGCCTTGGAAATGGAAATTCTTAAAATAATCGTCGCCATCTTCCGCTGAACAGTACAGGCCGGCGCGCGGGGTGTAATACGCCCAGAACTGCAGGGGGGGATAATTGGCTTCGAAGGTACCGATCGTGGCGGGGTTATGGATTAACCGGCCGTTCGGTACCAACAGGTATCCGTCTTTGCTGCTCTGCAATCCGTCCAGCACCGGGAATTCGACGTTTTGGGTGACCAGATTCTCGACGCCGGTCACATTGATCCGCCAGCGCGACAGGCGATCGCCATCCGCCAGACGCACCGTCACCGTCACCGTCATTGGGCTGGGAAGGTTGTTGATGCACACGCCCTGCCAGGTCATACTGAGTTCGCGCCCCGCTTTGGTGCGCTTCAGCGTGTGGCTTAACGCCGCGCAGGGATCATCGCTGGTCACCACACATTGCGATGGAGCCTGGGCCGCCGGGTCGGCGCCCGCCTTGAAATTCGGGTTCGCCAGGCGCACTTTCCAGACCACCGAACCCTTTTCGCCGGTAAAGGTCACGCCAGTCTGGGGGTCGGAAAATTTAGCCAGACGGTAGTGCAAATCTTTCCCATAGAACTCAAGGTGAATCCGCTTTCCCTGTAGCGTAATGCTGCCGGCCAGCTTGCCCTCTCCCTGCCAGAGCAGGCTATCCAACGTCGCCGCCATCGGCGCCGTCTTCGCGCGCGCCGCCATTTCCCCTGCCACATCCATGGAAGGGTCAGCCAGCGCTTTCAGGCAAGCGGGTAGTTGCTGGTCCACAGCAGCCAGTTCGCGTTCGCGGCCTTTCAACAATCCTGACTTTGCATAAATATGCGCCTGATCAAGCTGTTTCTGCAGGCGGCCGCAGAACGCATCACGCGCATCCATGTTCTCCAGCGTGGCATCATCGACCCACGCCATGCCGTCCGCTTTGAAACCGAATTGCACGTCAGCGGTATCTTGCTGGGGGGTGAAGATCCAGGCGTATTGCGTCCAGGTCTCCGTCAGCGTCACGGCACTGCCCTGGCTCGGCGGGAATTTTTGCACAGTCGGGCTGGATGCCTTGGCCAACGGCTGCAAGGTGCCCTGTCCTTTCGCCCAGACGCTGAAGTAGTACGCGGTCCCACGCCGGTAGGGCAGTGTATTCACCTGTCCATCGCGTCCGTGATATGCCACGCAATAGACTTCCCCCCCTTTGCCGATGCCCATCGAGGCCAAGCCGCTTTTCGGCGCGGTAGTGTCGACGCGGATACTGCCCGGGGTCGTGGCGTCGGGGGTCCACATCATCATCATATCGAACGAGTCGCTGCCGAAATCCCATCCGGCGTTCCGCCAGCCTTGCGCCGCGTTGTTCAAGTGTTGATAGATACCGGGGATATGCTCCCGGTATTCAAATCCACGGTCTTTAATGAGCTGTTCCGCTTGGCTGCTTCCTCCACTGTAAAGGAGGATGAGCCACAGGGTCGTAACAATAGCACTCGAGTACTTCATATTGATCTCCTTTATAGTCAAGCTCTTTTGTGCGAATTCGGGTCAGTACATTGGGCGCCGCGGCTCAGTCCGCTTCCGCCCGCAAGTATTCCAGGATGGTGTATCGATAGGGATTGGTTTCCGTTTTGAGATAGATGAGCTCGCCGGACTTAAAAAACATTTGGCTATGCGGGCGACCGTCTTCCACCCAGCATTGGTAGGCATCCGCCAGGTGGGGGGGAATATCCTGCGGAGTGCAGATGATCGATCCAGCCACGTATATCCGGATATCGAAGCGCTTGATGCCGGAACCAAAGGTCTTTCGGAGGTGAAAGGCATAATATGCCGGAATGTTGTTGCCCCCGAGCTCGTATGGGCACATCAGGCTGTGCCCGCTGTCCTGATCGATAATGCGTACGGTGCATGGCAGATACCATGCATCGATCGGCTTCAGCCTGAGGGTCAACCAGGGGAAGGCATCGAGGTCGATGGCGACATCTTTCAGCACGACCCAGGCATTGGCGGCGTCCGGGTGTTTCCGCATAATAACCGTACCGCCCTCACCGGGAGACACCGCGTAATACTGTGCATTCTCGATCAGTTCCGCATCAGCGAACCCTTCGGTCGTCCATTGTCGCGGATCGTCTGGGATGTCATGGTATTTCGCCGGATCGATCTGCTCACGATGGCCGTTGAACACCGCCGGGTCTCCACTCCAATTCGGCGTTTCCTGAGCGACTTTCATAGCGTCCTGCAACCGCTGCTCAAGCGCATCGCCGGTGAGGAACCGGTTATCACCCTCCGCCGGGAGAATCACCGGATGTTTCAACTGCGCCGGCATGTCCGCGGTGTATCCGGTGCAGTGCTCGACGGCAAAATCGAGCAGGCCGGGCGCCAACCCCTGGAAATAGTTGTTCAGATCGATCTTCGGGTCCACCATAATCACCGGGATGCCGACGACCGGAGAGTTCTTGACCAGGATCCGGTTGGGAATTTCATCGCAGTAGATAACGCATTTGCGCCCGATGTTACTCTGATTGGGCAGGTAGCAGTTGTCAATCATGATGGACG
>JAGUZN010000411.1 GCA_020060775.1 Armatimonadota bacterium | reverse complement strand
CCTGGCAAAACACCTGCGCGACGGGCATTACGTCATCGCCCTCGCCATCGACGGCGTCGCCCGCACCTCCGAGCAATTCGCCGCCCACCTCCAGCAGCTTGGCGTCGCCGGCCGCAGCGACATCGCCCTGCTCATCGGCGGCTCCCTCGGCCTCGACGACGCCCTCCTCCGCCGCGCCGACCTCCGCCTCTCCTTCGGCGCCTTCACCTACCCGCACCAACTCATCCGCCTCCTCCTCCTCGAACAACTCTACCGCGCCTTCAAAATCATCAAAGGCGAACCCTATCATAAGTGACGGATGTCGTTTGATATTGCTCGACAAGAGTTCCGTGCTCGTTTACGAGGGAAAAACTTCATTGACCAATTACGAAGTACGGACTGTCAGATGATAATGGTAAAATTGTGCAGTTGACTTGGCACTTGGTCAATATTAGGAGATACCGATGGCGTTGAAAGACCTTAACGAGCTAGAGAAGGCCGTTATCATGGAATGCCTAAAGGCCTCTGTTGATGGGCCATTTTTCCCAGAGTGGGAGTTTGATACGATTTTCGGATTAACACGCGAAGAAGTGAATGAAATACTGGAAGCCTTGCCTGATGTTGACGATTCAATGGAAGACGTGCAGATGGCCATAAATAATTCGCTGTGCAACCTTCTTGGTTATCCACATCAACAGGAACAATACTGGTCGGACTACATATCTGTTCCACCGGAGGAAGTCGCTCGAATTCTGCGCAAGTGGCGAGGAAGACCCACTGAAAGCTACTTCGATGTTATCATGTGATATTGTGCACTTCCTCTGAAGCGTTGGTGCTCGTGCTCCAGCGCCCTGCGTTTTCCTTTATCACAAATCGACATCCGTGGATGCGGTTTTGGAGAACCCTACCACAAATAACACGGCGGCCTTCATGCCATCCATACCCACCGCCGCGTGATCGACTGACCACGCGGCGTGAGCTACCCATCCTGTTCAGTCCTCCGGGCGTTCGCCGGCGGGGGCCATCTTCACCAGCTTCGGGTCGAAGCGGGCGAGCGTCTCCACCAGGTCGTGCTGGGCGGCCATCACGTGCAGGATGTTCTTGTAGGCCATCGGCACCTCGTCGATGCCGGCGGAAAGCACGGTGACCCCCGCCTGTTTCAGCATCGCCTTCGCCGACGCCCACGTGTAAGTCTCCGCCGCCTTCTTGCGGCTCATCGCCCGCCCCGCGCCGTGCGACGCGGAGTTGAGTGATCCCGGGTGGCCCTTGCCGCGCACCACGTAGCCCGGCGTGGCCATCGAGCCGGGGATGACCCCCAGCACTCCCGCCGCCGCCGGCGTGGCCCCCTTGCGGTGCACCACCACCTCTTCGCCGTCGTGCACCTCGCGCCAGGCGAAATTGTGATGGTTCTCCACATCCAGCAGCACCTTCGCCCCCAGGTGATCGGCAATCCCCCGGTGGATCAGCGCGTGATTGGCGGCCGCATAATCACCCATCAGCGACATCGCCCGCCAGTATTCGCCGCCCTCCTGGCTACCGAGATCGAGCCACGCCAGGTGGGCGAGTTCGCGCGGCAGATCGTCGTGCCGCCGTTGCGCGATCTTGCTGTAATGCGTGGCGATCTCGGTACCCGTCCCGCGGCTGCCGCTGTGGCTCAACAATGCCAGATACGTGCCGAGCGCCAGTCCCAGCGAGGCGTCCTCGACATGCAGCAGGCCGAACTCGACGAAATGGTTGCCGCTGCCGCTGGTGCCCAACTGCGCCCACGCGCGATCCTTCAAATGCGCGACTACCGGCGCGAACGACCAGTCCTGGTCCATCACCGCATGCTCGCGCCGCTTGCGGAAGGTGGCGCCCACACCGAAGCGCGTCTCCTCTTCCAACGCCTTCCCCAATCGGTCGCGCTGCCCTTCGAGCATCGCAATCGGCAGGTCGAGCACCGTCAGCTTCATGCGACAGGCGATGTCCACCCCCACGGCATAGGGGATCACCGCGTTACGCGTGGCCAGCACCCCGCCGATCGGCAACCCATACCCCACGTGCGCATCCGGCATCAACGCACCACGCACCGCAATGGGCAGCGCGCAGGCATTGCCCATTTGCTCCAGCGAAGGCGCATCGATGTCCTCGCCCCAGATCTGGAAAGGCGCCGGCGCCTCGCGCGGCGTGTACTGGCTCGTCGTATCGCGGTCGCGCCAGGCCGTCGCCAGCGCCCCGAACACGGCGTCATCCACATACGGCGTGGGATCATCGAGCAACGCGCGCAGCGTGTCGCGTATGACCCGCTTGTCCATCTTCTGTTGCGCGGCCGTCGCCAGCGTGCGCTGCGCCAACAGCTGCAACATCCCGCGCGGAATCCCCATCGCGCGCAAGTCTTTGGTGTTCATCGTTCCTCACTCCTGTTCAACTGTACTTGCCCAAGAGGGCATCCTGAAAAACAACACGGCCACGGAGCGCACCCCGTGACCGTGAACAAACGAATATCGTTCTGCCGATCTACCCGGTGGTTGGCGCGCACGCATACATGCGACCCTGCAGCGCTGGATTTCCCAGCGCGGGCATATAACACGCTATCGGTTGCATACGCATGCGAACGCTCCTTTCAGAAAGATGGTGCAGTATACCGCCGCAATGAACAGGTCGTCAAGCCGGAGGACCACCCAGCGCTCACCACCTTGGCAGAACAGTGTGGTATACTTGCATCACCTCTTTCTGGATGATGCACATACATGACCACGGAAGTTCAGCATAGAGAGCATAAGGTTGTACGCCGGCGGTTTTGGCGTGCGTACTTTTCCGCCCTGGCGACGTTGGTGTTGTTCCGGGCCTACGTCGCGATTGTCGATCCGCATGGACTTGGTGCGGCGATATGGTTCCAGCCCTGGCGACTCTTTTTCCACCTCTTGTTTTTGGCGCTCCTTCTTGCTCCGCTGGCCCTGTACCTGACAACGATCTATACGCGCCTGTTGCCCAGGGTGCGCGCCTCACAGTGGCGACAGCCCGGCACCTGGCGACCCTGGGCAGGCTATGCGGTAGTTATCCTCGCAGTGCTGTATTTCATCACGCTGCCATTCGCACTTTCGGACAAAGTGCTTATCCTCGTGACGCTGGTCGTATTAACCCTGCTCAATCAGCGGTTTCAGCAAGTGCGCCGTCCGTTTTGGCTGCTCATCGGCATGGTGGCTGCCACGGTATTGCCGTCCGCTTTCCTCCTGCATATCATAACCTCCAACGTCAAGCTCAATACGGATATGCCCATTGTCTGGGTGGCAAAGGTACATGGACTCGACTACACGTCGACTCCGGTCTATTGGCAGCCGTTCCAACAGGTCTTCATGCAATGGGAGGGAAAAGACTACCGGCTCAAGGGCATGAGTCCGGCATTTGCCGTGCGTCGAAATGAAATCATCACCCTGGAGGGCCAGGATCTCGTAGTGACCCCGATACAGGGATCGGTGCGGCGCATCTCATTGAAGCCGCATATCACCAATGCCGAATATATTCTGAACATGCAGCCAACGCCGGATGGTGTCATGTTGAACATCATGACCGCGTCTGCGCATCACCGCGTAGTGCGCATCAATCTCAGTTCCGGCGACGTCAGTCCTGTGCCGCAAGCTTCGCGAGTATGTGCCGCAGAATCGACCGATAGGTATATCGCGAATGCGAATATGGCACATTCAGTGTCTCTTCAAATGCGTGATAGCCACGACCGCCCCCGGCCGCTGATCTACTTTTCATTCATGAGAATTAGCGGATGGAATGCTGATCCGGTCGAAGGCATTTTGTGGGCGACCTATCCAGCAAGTGTTACATTAGCCAAAGCCAATAGCTTGCTCACCGATTTAACTATCAGTCCTGCGATGAGAGCGAGTTCAGCCACACTCCAACCCGAATACCGCCAGGTATGGATAGCTGCAAGTAACTTCGAAGAGCGCTTCAATGCGGAAATGATGAGGGAAGGTCGCCTCTACATCTATGCGTACAACGGACGCTTTCTGGGCGAGCGCACTATTTGGGGTGAGCAAGTGCTCCGCGCCATGCGTATCGATGATACCGTCGCACAACTCCTGCTGGAAAAATACGCCGTGCCTGTTAACCGATGAGTTGAACACACGTCTACAATCCTTGCGAATACACGGGGGCAGGGGGTACAATTAGCGGAACCCCAACGCATGCGTACGAAGGAGCCCCGGTCGATGAAATGCTTTTACCATACCGGGCAGGATGCCGTCGGCACCTGCAAATCCTGTGACAAAGGGCTCTGCCCCGACTGCGCGGTGGATCTCGGCAAGGGGTTGGCATGCAGGGATCGGTGTGAAGCGGATGTTCGAAGCATGATTGCGCTGATCGATACGAATATCGAAGTGTTGCCGAAGGGCGCAGACGTCATGCGGAATATGCGCAAGAACACATTCGTCTCGGCAGTTTTCTTCGGTTCGATGGGCGTAATGTTTCTTCTGCTGGATATCATCACCGGCCCAACGTACGTAATGGGAGGGCTCGGTGTCATCTGTATGGCCTATGGCGGCTACGCCTTCAGGCGCGGAATGACTATTCCGAAATAGATGCAGAGCCGTCGATTAGCCTGGGCATCAACAAACGCGGCAGGTGATCACACAAACGATCACCTGCCGCCCTCTCATCTCTTCTGGCTATTCTGCCGGTATCTGGTACACAAAGCGGCGGCTCTGATCCTCGAAGATCGACATCGTTTGCAGGGTGACACCTTTCGGCACTACGAAGTACATGCGCATGCGGATCTCCGGCGATCCCTGCCTGACTGACGCGCCGACCCGCCGGTCGTCGCTGGCCATCAGCACGCTCTTGAACCCCAATTCTTCGCCGTCCGTCGTCAGGCAGGATGCCCGGAAGGTATCGGTGCGTAAAGCCGAACCGAACGTGTTGACATACTTAACCCGCATTGTGGCTACTAGATAACGCTCGTTCGGACCGGGTACCCGACCCTCCAGCGCTCCCGTGGTGTACTCGATTTTTTCTATTGCTACAGTGTAATCGTTGCACGGATACATACCGCCAAGTTCCGCCGGCACCTCCATCAGCGCCGTGGCGCCGGTAGCATCCGCCGGGTCAGCATACGGCGCGGGCAATGCCTCCACTTTGCCGCGCAGGTCGTAGCGCAGCACCGGGCCGTCGTTATCATGGTTGGACTGGATCATCAGCTTGGGCACGACGCCCTTGGCCGGCACGCGGATGACCGCATAGATCAGCAGTTTCTGCGCCGGCTTCAGCAACAGCCCGACCTGTTGCTGCGTCTCAGCATCGCCCCACACCGATTCGCAGGGGTGGTTGACGTTCATCTGATCGATCGCCATAATCCGCAATGAATCGGAACGGACCAGCAAATCGGTTTTACCGGGATTCTGCACGGAGAAATGCAGCACCAGCAGCTTCTCATCAGCTTTCGGCGCAATTAAGCGGTCGCCGACCAGCACCTGTTCGACGGTATACCGTGCGCGTACCAGGCTAAAATACAGCGGTTCATGTTTGCGCAGGGTATACACCTTCCCGAATTCGCCGTTGTCGCCCGCCAGTTGCGCCGTGCCCGCCGCGCCGGCGCCCGGCGCAACATTGATCACCAGCTTGCTCGCTTTTGCGTCGAACGACGCGGAACTCCCCAACGCCTTCAACAGCGCGCCGAAATCCAGGTACGTCTTGCCGTTCTGCACGATCGTCGGCACCGAGATCGTCTTGCCGTTGATGACGATCGTCATATTCGCCGCCTGCGCCGCCATCGCCAGGCAGCCTGCCAGCAACACCAGGGAAAACCATCGGAACATGGAAGCCTCCTCCTGTTATGGGTGAGTGTGCCGGCGCAACCAAGCGCAGCGGCAGATATGCATAAGATAATTCGAGAACGGCGATCGCTTTCCTGCAGAACAACTGCCAATACGCTTCAACAGATCTAATATTCTTTCACGCGCTTTGTCGGAGGAAGAAAAGGACTTTTCTGCTGGAATGGTGAAAGAATGAGACCGGCGCGCCCGGATGATCCGCCGCGTATGAACACTGCTGGAGGAGATTATGGCTGAACTTGGCAAGGCCGTGATTATTATAGGTGATGGCATGGGCGACTGGCCCGTGTCCGAACTGCAGGATCTAACCCCCGCCGAGGCGGCGGTGAAACCGAACCTGGATCGCCTGGCGCGCGAAGGCGAAAGCGGCATGCTCGATCCCATCGCCCCCGGCGTGCGCGCGGGCAGCGATACCGCGCACATGGCGATGCTCGGCTTCGACCCCTACAAGTATTACACCGGCCGCGGGCCCTTCGAAGCGCTCGGCATCGGCATGGATGTGCAGCGCGGCGACGTCTGCTTCCGCGTGAACTTCGCCACCGTTGACAGCGACCTGCGCATCACCGACCGCCGCGCAGGCCGCATCAGCTCCGGCACCGATCAACTCGCCGCCGCGCTCAACGGCCTGCAGCATGACGGCTGCACCTTTCTCTTCAAGGAATCGGTCGCCCACCGCGCCGCCCTCATCATCCGCGGAGAAGGCCTCGGCCCCTTCGTCTCCGATGCCGACCCCCATGCCGAAGGCGAACTGCCGCACGAAGCGCACGGCGCTGATCCCGCCAGCCAGCGCACCGCGGAGATGGTGAACTGGTTCGTGAAGAAATCCTACGAGATCCTCAAGGACCACCCGGTGAACAAGGCGCGCGAGACCGAAGGGAAAAACCCGGCGAACATCGCCATGCCGCGCGGCGCCGGCGGCGCGCCCGACCTGCCCCCCTTTGCCGAGAGCTACGGCTTCACCGGCGCCATGGTGGTGGAAGTCGGCCTGGTGAAAGGCATCGGCAAGTACCTGGATATGGATGTGATTGATGTGCCCGAAGCCTCCGGCGATCTGAACACCGATGAAATTGCCATGGCCAAAGCGGTGGTCGATGCCCTGCAGCGCCACCCCTTCGTGCTCTGCAACTTGAAGAGCCCGGACGTCGCCGGCCATGACTTCAACGCCAAAGCCAAAGTGGAGACGGTGGAAAAGCTCGACCGCCTGGTCGGCTATGTCATGGACCATGCGGGCGACAATACCTACATCGCCGTGACCGCTGACCACTCCACCCCGGTTGCCGTCGGCGATCACACCGGCGAACCCGTGCCGCTGTCCATCTGGGGGCCGCACATGCGCACCGACAACGTGAGCCAGTATGGCGAACGCCCCTGCGCCACCGGCAGTCTCGGCCGCATCACCGGTAAAGACCTGATGAAGCTGTTAACCAGCCTCGCCATGCGTCAGAAAAAATTCGGCGCCTGACCCTCCGGTCACCATACTTGCGCCTCTCATGAGAAGTGAAGGCGGCAGACCTATTCCCTCCCCCTGTGAGCGATAGCGAAACGGGGGGAGGTAGGAGGGGGGCTACCGTATTACCCTCCCCTGCCGCAGCGGGGGAGGGTAGGGTGGGGGTATTCCGCTGCCATGCATCCCGCAGGGATGCGTCTCCTCACTCACCACCGGCCACTCACCACTATTCACCCCGTTGTCGCGCCCATCGCACATCGCACACCCAATGTCCGGCATGCGCCCACGCACGACCGCCATCACAGAGCCTGTTCGCGTACAGTCTTCATGAGGAGGACGAACATGGATATTCAGGCGCTGGCGGAAACGGCACAGGCATTGGTGGCGGATGGCAAGGGGGTCCTCGCCGCGGATGAGAGCCTGTCCACCATCGAAAAGCGGTTTCGCCGCATTGACCTCCCCTCAACCCCCGACAACCGGCAGGCATATCGCGAGATGCTGTTCACCGCGCCCGGGGTGGGGGAGTACATCAGCGGCGTCATCCTCTTCGATGAGACGATTCGGCAATCAAGTCGCGACGGCGTGCCCTTTCCTGAGTTGTTGCGGCAACAGGGCATTATCCCCGGCATCAAGGTGGATACCGGCGCGAAACCCCTGGCGCTCTTTGAAGGCGAAAAAATCACCGAAGGCCTGGATGGATTGCGCGACCGCCTGCTCGAATACCGTGGCATGGGCGCGCGCTTCACCAAATGGCGCGCGGTCATCAGCATCGGCGAAGGCCTGCCCACCGCGACCTGCCTCGCATCAAATGCCGAAGCGCTCGCGCGCTTCGCCGCCCTCAGCCAGGAGTGCGGGCTGGTGCCCATCGTCGAGCCCGAGGTGCTGATGGATGGCGACCACGCCATGGAGCACTGCGCCGAGGTCACCACGCGCACCCTGGCCACTGTCTTCCCGCGGTTGCTGCAACATCGCGTCGCCTTTGACGGGATGCTGCTCAAGCCCAATATGGTCGTCCCTGGCGCCGAAAGCCCCCAGGAAGCACATGCCGACGACGTGGCGCGCATGACCCTCCATGTCCTGCGGCAGACCGTGCCCGCGGCCGTGCCCGGCATCGTCTTCCTCTCCGGAGGACAGCACGATGAGTGGGCGACCCGCCATCTGCAGGCCATGAATGCCATCGGCGGCGCTCCGTGGGAACTCAGCTTCTCCTTCGCCCGCGCGCTGCAGATGCCCGCCTTGCTCGCCTGGGGCGGAAAAGAAGAAAACGTGCGGAAAGCCCAACAAGCCTTCCTCCATCGCGCGCGCATGAATAGCCTCGCGCGCAACGGCCGTTATGTGCCGGAGCAGGAGCGCAAAGCCGCATAGCGGGAAAAGCATGTACGATCAAACGACAAACTGATGAGACCAGACGAAAACCTTTCACCGGCAAGGTTGTCAGATAGGGCAAAGGGAGGAATCGCCATGACTCCTTTGCTACTGAAACTGCGCATGCTGGTGTTCAGCGTATGCCTCGTATTGGCAAGCCTGATCGCCAACGCCTTGCCAGTGACCTTCTGGACAACGGCCGACCTATTGTTGCCGGGCTGGGGACTGTACCCGAATCGTGCTGGGTTTAGCGACACGAAACCGCTTGGCACACACGCCGCATGGCAGCAAGGGACGCTCACCTGGGTTGCCGACTTTCCACAGGATGGGACGTATCAGGTATTTGTGCGGCGTTATGCGGGACATGGCAGTACGCGTGTATTGATCGATGAACGACAAGTAGTGCGCACAAACAACAGCGAAACCAAGGCGGATCGCTACGTCTGGTGTCATATAGGAGCGGCCCCCGTGTCGCAGGGTCGCCATCATGTCGACCTGCTCATCTCCGGGCTTTGCGACGCCATCCTGTTCACGACTGATGATAAGT
>JAGUZN010000132.1 GCA_020060775.1 Armatimonadota bacterium | reverse complement strand
GAGCATACCCCGGTCGCCCTGCGCGCCGCCACCGGCGAACAGGCTCCGCTGGATGCCATGCGCGGCACGCGGGTGCTGGCATTATCCGGCATCGGCAATCCCGCGCAGTTTGAGCTCATGCTCTCGCGGCTCGGCGCCGAGGTGCTCCCCTGCCGCTTCACCGATCACCACCGCTACACCGATGATGAGATGCGGGCCATTGCCGACCGGCTGGAGCCGGGAAGCCTGGTGGTGACCACGGCCAAGGATGCCACGCGCCTCCCCGATGCCCTGCCCTTCACCCCGTGGATCGTCGACGTCGAATTGCAGGAGATCACGCCGGGCACCGCGCAGGCAAGTACGGTCAGGAGGCCAGGCGCGCTTTGATCGTGTCCGCCAAACGAGGAGCCCAGTAGGCGACGCGTTCGGCGCAGGCCGCTTCCACCATGACGCGAATCTTCGGCTCAGTGCCACTCGCCCGCACCAGCACTCGGCCATCCTCGCCCAGATCCGACTCCGCCTCGGCAATTGCCCGGCGAATCGCCTCATGCTCATCCCACCCCTTCACCGAGGAGACGGTGATGTTGATGAGTTGCTGCGGGAACATCTCCACCGCGCTGCACAGCGCCGACAACGGCTCGCCCGCCTCACGCAAAATGCGCAGAGCCATCAATGCGGTCACCAGGCCATCGCCGGTGGTGGCATGGTCGAGGAAAATGACATGGCCCGATTGCTCGCCGCCCAGCACCGCGCCCAGGCGCTGCATCTCTTCTAATACGTAGCGGTCGCCCACCTTGGTGCGCACCAGGGTCAGGCCCCGGCGCTGCAAATATCGTTCCAGCCCCAGGTTGCTCATCACCGTGCTCACCACGGTGTTGCCCGGCAACCGACCGGCCGCCGCCATCGCCTGCGCCGCGATGGCCAGGATACAATCGCCGTCAATGACATTGCCGCGCTCATCCGCCAGCATCAGCCGGTCGGCATCGCCGTCAAACGAAAGACCGACATCCGCACCCGTCTCGACGACGGCGCGCGCCACCACCTCGGGATGCGTGGCCCCGCAGCCGGCATTGATGTTGAGGCCATCGGGGTCGCAGGACAGGGTGGTCACCTCCGCGCCCAACTCCCGGAATAAACGAGGAGCAATGCCCGACACCGCGCCGTTCGCGCAGTCGATCACCACGCGCAACCCATGCACACCTCCCGGCGCCAGCGTGCGCAGGAAATCCAGGTAACGCTCCAGCGCGTCACCGGTATCGCGCCGCCGCCCCAACCCATCGCCGATCGGGTGGTCGAGATGTTCGGACGACGCGACCGCCTGCTCGATGGCCATCTCCACCTCATCAGGCAGCTTGAAGCCCTGGTGCGAGAAAAACTTGATGCCGTTGAACTCGTACGGGTTGTGCGAGGCCGAGATGACCGCGCCCACATCCACGTGGTCCAGCACGCGCGCCAGGTAGGCGATGCCGGCCGTGGGGATCACCCCCACCGGGATGACATCCGCACCCGCTGAACAAAACCCGGCGATCATCGCCGCCTCGATCATGTCGCCGGACATGCGCGTATCCCGTCCGATCACCACCTGCGGGCGACCATCGCCACTGTGACGCAACACCGTCGCCGCCGCGCGGGCGATGCGCAGGCACAGATGAACGGTCAGGTCCTGGTTGGCGACGCCGCGCACCCCATCGGTGCCAAATAACTCACGCACTGCAACCCATCCTTTTCAGCGAAAATGCGCGGGCGGGGTGGCTGCATACGCCATCCCGCCCGGTCTATTCTGCCCGCTCAGTATATCATTCAATCTCTGGCACGCCCAGAGCATTTAACGTAATAACCCAACCGGGCCGCAATAATTTTTTTATAAAAGTCGCCGATCATCACGGCGAGCGATCGCTCACTGATACGCCTCTTCCAACCAGGTGTAGGAGATGCTGAACACCCCCTGTGGGATGCCCGGCGTGATGATGCCGCCGAAGGTCGGGTCAGGCCAGACGCCGGGGGCGGTGAGATCATCCGTCTGGAAGGACGGCAGCATGCCGCGGATCGACGTCCAGTAGGCCATCTTCGGCAGGTCCACCGTGCGCACTTGCCCGTCATCGAACAATGCATCGGTGCTGACGCTGGTTGTGCATGCCACCGTCACTGCCACCGCGATGCGCGCCAACCGGTCAAGGCTCTTGCGCACCTCCGCATCGCTGGTATCGACCAGGGCGTAGGTGCCGGTGGTGTGGTCGGAATGCAGGGCGCCGTCCTGCGCGCGGTCCGCCGCATAGCGCAGGTACTGCAGGCAATCCTGCATCCCCGAATGATACAACTGGTTGCCGAAGGGGGGCGGGATAAGATACTCGTTCGCCTCGAACATGTTATTCGCGTTGGCGTCGATGGGCAGCGACTTCAACGGCGTTTCCTGCGGCATATCGAGATTAAACGAAATGGCCGCATATAACAGCGCGAGCGTCAGATTGGAAAAGGCGTCGACCAGCGCCACATCATTTTTCTTGAATTTGATCGTGCGCACCCGCCCATCCTGGTACAGACGGAGTTGCACGACCGCCCCCTCACCGACGGCTGTCTTGACATCGGCGTACAGCGGCAACGCATCGCGCAATGCCGGAATCGTCTGACTGGCCATGCGCAACTGCGCCGACTGCACCGAGGAAGCGCGCGTGCCCTCGGACAGGCTGGCGGCGGCCAGTGCCGCCGGCACCGCCAGCGGACTGTCAAGCTTGTTGGCCGTCGTGCCCTGGGTGAGCAGTGCCAGCACCTGGCTGGACAACTGATCCGGCAGCACTTCCGTCAGATCGTAGAATCCCAGCAGGGTATGGGCCACGGCATAACCCATCTTCGCCTGGGCATTATGGGGATTGTAATGCAGGCTGGAGGCAAAGTCACGCGTCGAGGCGCGCAAGGCGGTGCGCGCTTCGGATGAGCGCATTAACGGATTCGTGGTCACGCTCTCCAGCGCCGCCTGTCCCTGCGTGGCCAACTGATCGGCCGACATCCCCTGCGGCGCTGACCCGCCACTGCTGCAACCGATCAAATACAAGCCTCCAACGCACGTGAGCAGCACAACCGCCCACCGCAGCCATCTCATGTTCATGCGTATGGTCCTCCTCGTGACGACTCCAACTCGGTACGAGAGTGAAGAACAGCACGCCTCACTGGGGCTCGTAACGTTGCCGAGGCATCTCCTTCACCGCTCGTCCCTACTGTGCAGGTTTCGCGCAGGAAACCGTGTGACCGCCCCGGCACAGTGACAGCGCCATGGAAGGACTTTGCGACAAATACGGGATGCGATATACTGGAGGGGGCGGCATGAACCGTTCACCCGGTGAACGGCACAGCAAACGCCCGGCAAAGGATAAGCACCGCCACATGACGCGCATCATGGAAGTGGTAACCCCGGAAAACGTCGCCATTCGCTACGAACTGGCGGGATTTGGCTCGCGCGCGCTGGCCGCACTGCTGGATATGTGTTACCAGATCGCTGCCTACCTCGGCGCGCTGGCGCTCATGCTATTGATATTTTGGCTGTTGAGCGGCGCTGAAGAATTGGTAACGAAAGGGAAAGTGGTCGGGCTGTCAAATGCCGTCGTCAGCGCAATCCTCATCATCGCCTTCTTCCTCATCTCGTGGGGATATTACATTGCCTTCGAGACCCTCTGGGACGGGGAAACGCCGGGTAAGCGCTGGATGAAACTGCGCGTGGTCAAGGACGGCGGCTACCCGCTGGATTTCCGCGCCGCCGTCATCCGCAATCTGGTCCGCACTGTCGATATGATCCCGGCCTACGGCCTGGGCTTCATCGCCATGCTCGCCACCCCGCACTACAAGCGGCTGGGTGATCTGGCGGCGGGCACGCAGGTCGTGCGCCACGGTCACGACGACGCCCCCAAGCGCCTTGGCTTCCTGGGCGAGGCCGTCGTCTTCCGCCTGCTGGATGCCACCACTATCAGCCAGCTGGCGCGTCTCACACGCGAAGAGTACCGCACACTGAAGCATTTCCTCGAACGCCGCACGGATCTGCCCCCCGCCCTGCGCGCCACCTTCGCCGAACGCCTGGCCACTCCGCTCATCGAGAAATTCGCCTACAAGCCGCCTGACCTGGGCATGGACTACGAGCGCTGGTTGGAAGAACTCGATCTCGCCTACCGCACGCGCGCCCTCGGCGTCTCGAACACGGCATCCCCGATGCCCGAACCCCCGGCGCCGGTCCCCGAGCCCGATGGGCGCAAATGGTAGACCTCCACCGCCGCATCGCCGCCCGATGTCGCAGGCCGCGCGCATCTTCACGGTGAACCTGCCTCCCATCGCGGGAATCCTCCACAAGCATCGCGCTGCGTGATCCTCCGGAAACGGGCGCACGTCCGACCGGCGAGACACGGCACACGCGACACTCGATGACGCTTGCGGAGGATGAACAGTATGCACGATAAGCATGGCTGGATGACCGGCGACCCGTCGACGATGACTGTGTGGGAGCATCTTCCCTCCGGTCTGCGCTGCCACCTGGTGATCGAGGACCACAAGGGGAAACCCCTGCCCACCACGGATTGGTCACCGGTGGAAGAATTTATCCCGGGGGAAGACGGCGACTCCCTGGCGCACCTGATCCTCTTTACGCCGGAAGCGCGCATCGAGGTGGAATGCGGCGGCAAGGGCGATGTCGCGGCCTGCCGCGTGCGCAACATCAGCGGGGATCACGTGGCGGTGCACTGGGAACTGGAAGGGGATACGCACGGCTGGGCCATCCAGCAAGATGCGCTGCAACTCGTTGTTGCCCCGCGCGAGGCGGAATTACCCGAAGAGATTACCGCCTTCTTCGCCGCGCAGCGCGATACCGTGCGTCAGGCCATGCCCGCCGGTGAAGGCCTGCTGGCCACGCCGCTCGCGGCGATGGAGGCCGCCATAGCCGCCAACACCGTCGCCCTGCCGGAAACGGGGGAAATCGTCACCGTGTCGCGCCACCAGGCCGAGCAGACCGGCGATTGGCAGATCAATAACTGGGAAACTTTCCTCACCGCCGTCGGCATCGCCTACGTCGATCCGG
>JAGUZN010000406.1 GCA_020060775.1 Armatimonadota bacterium | reverse complement strand
GCCGTGTTCGCGCTCCAGCGGCCCGAAATCCGGCCCGCGATAGACCGGCCGGATCTCGCGGAAGTCGTGCCCGAGGCGGTCCAGCAGGTCCTCTTCGCGGCGGACGCCGAAATGCGCGCTTAGCCGCCGGTCCACGTCAGCCACCGCCAGATGCTTGATTGGCAGCCGGTCGAAGCTCCCGCACGCCAGCGCTGCCAGTACGCGATCGCGTGGCCGCATCTGATGTCCAGGGGTGTTCTCGCTCACGTTTACCCCCCATATGCCAGCGCCGCCACGGCGAGCGCCCCGAGGATACAGGCGGTCCAGGCAGCGGTAGAGAGATGTTCTTGATAGAAAACACGGCCGATCACCAGCACCAGCAGGATCGGCGTCGCCACGGTGACGGGAAAGACCACTTCCGCGCCCAACTGCCGGATCGTAAGAAGCGTCAGCGGAAGCGTCGCGGCGTTGACTGCGCCCAGCACAATGCCGCCCAGGCGTTCGTGCCGGAAGCGAAAGCGTTCCGGCCGCCGCAGCATCGCCGGCAGCAGCAGCAGTGCCGATAGGCCGAAGCCCACCACCCCGAACACGTACTTGTGCGCCGGGTAGAGTGTGCCGACATGTGCCTGGATCACAAAGGATAGACAGGAGAACGCCCCGCCCGCCGCCACCAGTTGCACCCAGCGTGTGCCGGTCCTTCGGGAGACGCCGTCCGCCGCCGGTGTGCCGAATCCGAGGGTGAGTAGTGCCGTGCCGACGCCCGCCAGCCCGGCCCAAGTCCAGGCCGTCGCCCGCCCGGGGGTGAGGATCAATACGCCGTAGAGTACGCCGGCGACCATGGCCATGTTGTTGATGGTCGCGGTCGGGCCGGCCGGACCGATCTGCAACGCACGCATAATGCAGATCCAGAAGCCGATGGCATAAGCCACGCTCATGGCGGCGGCGGCCAGCCACACGCCAGCCGGTGCGCCGCGCCAGTCCCCGGTCGCCACGGTGCCCGTGGCACAGAGCAGCGCGATGGTCAGCGACGCCCAGAACCCGACAACCTCAGGATCACCGGTATCCCGCATTGCCCAGCGGCCCAGTGGCCAGATGGCGGTGGCAATCAGCACAATCAACACCAGCAACAGCCAGTCCATGTCTCCTCCGAAAATACCGTGCCACGCCAGCCGATGCTGGTCGTGATTCTGGTATACTCAGTGTAGACCACACCGGGAGCGATGAGAATGGATGCCAGTCCTGAAAACCTGTCGGATTGTCCTGTCACGATCGATACCCAGGTCAGTGGATTCGCGCCGGATTCGCTGGCGCTGCTTGATCAGTCGCTGGAATTCACGTGGTACGAGGGGCGGGAAACCTACAATCCGTACCCGCATACGACCGGATGGCGAACGTTGCCGTTCAGCGTCGTCTCTTGCCTGCTGGAGCATGAGGGAGTGACGCAGATGGCCGGCCGGCCCCCCGAGGTCATCGGCCCGGGAGACGTGCACCTGATCCCCACCGGCCTGCCACATAAATCCGATGTGCTTGGGCAGGAAGGCGCGCATGCCTGTTGGATCCATTTCACGTTTCGCCTGTTGGGCGGATTGGACCTGTTTTCACTGCTGGAGGCGCCGCTGAAGATTACCGACCCGGCGCAAGCGGCGGACGCGCGCGCGGTGGTCACGGCGGTGAACGAGAGTTATGCCTTGCCGGGGGATCAGCCGTTGGCGTGCCTGGCTCGCCGGCGGGTCGCGGTCTCCCGCTTGCTGGGCTGGCTGCTGGAGGTCTGTCCGGCCAAACCCCACTTGCCCACACTGCTGGACAACAGTCAACGGTTGCGCGCGGCATGGGAGCACCTGCACGCACACTATGCGGACCCGCTGGACCGTGATGCGCTGGTGGCGTTGACGGGGCTGTCGCGCTCGCGCTTCCATACGCTGTTCCACCAGCTCACCGGCATGGGACCGATGCAGTACGTCAAGCAGCGTCGGATCCAAGCAGCTCAGGTATTGCTGTTGACCACCACGCTGCCGATCCAGACCGTGGCGACCACCGTCGGGTATCCGGACGCCTTTCACTTCACGCGTCTATTCACCGCCGTCGTCGGTTGTTGCCCGCGCACCTTCCGCCAACGCTATACACGCGCCGCCGGAGCGGAGGCCTAACTATTACCAGAAATCACCGTGGGACAGGAGATCAGACGGCCTGGAATGCACCGCGGGTTAGGATATTTCACTTTTCGGCAGGACGGCAGGCAGGAGAACAAACCGGAGGTGACTATCGCGCAGGTAGTTACCCACGGTGCGGTAGAAAACGTCTCCTCCCCTGCACATCATGCGTTTCCCGTTTGAACAGGGATTTTTGCCCCACTTTCCGCGCAAAACCGTTATGCGAGCATAGCAGCGTGCTGGCCAGCCATTTCTCGTCGGGGTTTCCGCCGTCCCCCGGGGGCGGCTGGTCAAATGGGTACAGCGCGATGTCCCGCGAAGATGGGGGTCGACGGTGCGCATTGGGACAGGGCGACGGATATCATGTCCGCGTCAGTATGCCGGATGTCCAGACATACGACGGGGAAGATCACCCGCGCTCTGCCAGCCACACCTGCAGGCTCTGCTGGAGATGGGCGGCGGTGATGACCACGGCATCGGCTGGCACCCCGGCCTGCACGGCGTCCTGGACGCACCGGCGGGCGGCGGAGTGACACAGGCATG
>JAGUZN010000199.1 GCA_020060775.1 Armatimonadota bacterium | reverse complement strand
CGCGCACCCTGCTCGCCGCTGAAGTAGGTGAGGGTGCTGCCTTTGCCGGCAAAGGCATACCCCTGGCCGATGATGCCCTCCACCAGGCGCTCGGCCAGGAGGTCAGGCAGTGCCGACAGCTCCCCCGATCCGCGGGCGAGTTCCGGCCGCACCTGGCCTTCAAACGAGAGATGAAACAGCAACTCGGAGGAATCGAGCGCCAGGCAGGACCCAGCGGCCAGCAAGAGCAGGATCGTAAGCATATATATGCGCATCGGATGTCCCTCAATCGTCAAAACGTAATTTCACCAACAACACGTCAGGGGCGACGAGGATGTTGCACAGGGTGGTCGATGGGCCATCGATCTTTTCCGTGCGCACGGGCTCCGGATACATTCCGTTGCCCAGTTGATAGAATTCCGCAACCGCTCCGGTGGTCGGCAAGCCGTCCAACCGCAGGTCCATCTCGCACTGCCAGCCCTGGAAGCGGCTGATGAGGATCGCCGCCGAGCGTTTGTCTTCGGCCACTGCTGCCAGAATCCCCTCGCCGGTCTCTTCTTCCCCACCCGCTGCCTGCACCCGCTGGCCCAAGTTGTACAACTCGACGAACGCGCTAAACGCCTCATAGATTTTCGTGGGGCGGAACCAATGGTCCAGCAATCCCCAGAGGCCCTGCCCGGCCCAGTAGTAATTGCCCACATCAACCGGGAGATCTTGCAGCCAACAGAGCACCGTCGCCACCAGCGTGGCCCCCTCCATGCCCTGGATGCGGGGGATTTGCCCCGGGGCATGGACCGGCATATTCACCGTGTACCCGAAGTCAAGTTGAAAGTGTGGCGCCCACTCGTCCATGTGCAGCTCGGCATGTGCAAAACCGTGGCGGTCCATCTGGCGGCGAACGTTGCGCGCGTGGCGGGCGACATAGGCGGGGTGCGGGCCGTACTGATGCCAGGCATGATAATCGAACGGCGTGTTTGTCTCCCGGCAAAACGTGAGGAAGCTATTCGAGAAGTCCTCGTTCCAATCTGCGCCGCAGAGGCCGGCGCCCACTTTCAGTGACGGATCGTAGGTTTTTAGTTTCAGCGCCACGGTGCGATAAAACCGGAAAAACGCCTCCGGCGTGTCGTTCCAGAAACCGGTTGGTGCGCCGGGTTGCGGCGATCCAGCCCAGGGCTCGTTCCAGATCTCCCAGTATTTAATGCCGTGGTGGAATCCATCCGCCCAGCCATCGTTATAATGCTTCACAATCTGCAACGCGGCCTCGGCCCAGGCTTCATGGTTTTGCGGCGCATTGAGAAACTGGCGGCGCGTCCCCGAAGCGGGACGCATCTCCGCCGATTCGCCGAGTCGGTACTTGATATTTGCGCCGACATTCTTCACCGAGAGCAGGTAATCGTCTGTGGGACCGAAGACGTAGTTGCGCGGGTCGGCCGGGTCGGCATGCGACAACGGAAATACGCAGTGCATGTCCCCCACATCGGGCATCATCCAGGGGCAATCATGCAGCCGCACAGAGGGAATGCGCAGTCGCTGGAAATACTCGCTGGCATCAAACGCGCCGTTCCACAGCCAGGGGCCTAAGTTGATGCCGTGCAGCGGGCGGATCGCGCCGGCCATCGCGTTGAAATCAACGGAAAACCCCTTCACATGGTTGGCTGATCGATCAGTCATCAGTCATACCTCTCCTGAAAACTTTCTACAAGCCCCTGGGTAATTACTCACTGTCGGGACACGAGTTTGCCCACGAGTGGGCAAACTCGAATCAGTCTCTCCTCCGTTCCGCCTCACACGGAACACACCATAACATCGGATCCCCGGCCCCCGATCATTCGCGTTCCGCGCGGATGAAATCGAGAATCTGGTAATCGCCGGGGATGGCAAAGCCAGTGCCGGGTTGGCCGGTAATGTAGACGCCCAGCGGAAAGTACTTGATCGTGAAGAGGCGCTTACCACCCGTGACATCAAAGAGTTTGCGCAGGTCTTTGGCGCCGTAGTCGAACCAGGGCGGGGTGTGCGTTTCCTTCAGCAGCACCATGCGTTGCGTGGCATTATCGGTAATGCGCAGGGCGAAGCCCATCGGCATGCGCACGCCCGTGTCGAGTTGCAGGGCCGCGCTGCGTTCGGGGAATCCGGCAGGCTTGAAGGGGGCGGGGGGGTCTTTCTGCTTCCACGAGATGATCGGGGTTTGGTCGAGGTCGATTTCCACGTTGCGAATCAGCGCGTGCGGCCACACCCCGCCTTCGCCAATGCCCGCACGGTGCATGAAGACGGTGTCGTCGCCCACCTGCATCACCGAGAGCAGTTCGCTGTTCTTCATGGTGGTGGCGTCCATGAAATCCTCGATGTCCCAGACGGCGTTCTTGGTCAATTCGACATAATCCTTCGGGTCGGTTTTCTGCACGCGACCGTCAACGGTCGCCGGTTCGCTTGTCTCCATCGGTCGGGCGCGCAACAGCGCGGCGAGTTGCGCCTGCATCTGCTTCGTTTGCTTCGCGGAGACCTGGCCGGCCGGTTTGATCGGGCGCTTGTCCCGCTTATTGACCGCCGTAATAATCTTCTGCCAATCGCCGTTGTCGACGGTGACCCCGTTGACCTCGTACGTGAGCACGCCATCCCCGATATGATCGTAATAGGTGGACAGGTCAATGGTCGACGACAGCATCACCGGCGGCACGGTCAACGCGCTGTCGCGGATCTTCAGGAAGTGCGGAATTTCCACGCAATAGACCGCCGCCTTTTTGCCGCTGCCTTGCGCCCCAATATAGCAATCGTCCAGCAGTACGGCGGTGCGCGCGAAGTTCCAGACCGGGGTCATGCCGCCGAACTCGCCGCCGAAGCGAAAATTGCGGCAGGTGAGACCGCCGTAATTATCGATCCAGCGGTCGTCCTTGCCCGTCACCAGCGGCACGCCGACCACGTTCTCCAAGAGCAGCTTTGCGCCGCGATGTTCGATCGCGGCCTTGTTGTCCATCCACGCGGTGGTGATCCAGGCGTCCCGCAAGGTGGTCCAGTCGCAGGTGGCATGCAATACCTGCTCGCACATGGAAAACTTGCAGCCCGTGATGATCAGATGCGAGGAATTACTGCCTTTACGCATGTACACGGCGAAGTCCTTGGAATTCGTGAACGTGCAGTTTTCGATGCGCACCAGTCCCTGGTCGATGTTGGGATTCCCCAGATTGAGCTGTTTGGCCCCACCCCCGAAGGTGAAGTTGCGCAGTGTGCCGCTCCAGGCGAATTCCACGTAGAAAATGTCTTTCGCCGGATCGGACTGGCTGATGCTCGCGCCGTCAGTCGCCATCCCGAGGCCATACGTGCGCACGGTGTCGGTGATGCGGTAGTTGCCCGGCGGGAAGTACACCGTCTTGTACGGGGGTTGGCGCTGGGCGTCAAAGGCCGCCTGCAGCGCTTTGGTATCGTCGGCTCCGCCGTCGCCAATGGCGCCGTAGTCCTTCACGTTCAGCATCTCTCCCTGTGCCTGCGCCCTGGCGGGGGACAGGCCGGTTACGGCCACCATAGCCGCGAGCATCAGCAGATATACGATCATTTTGTTCACGTGTGTTCTCCTATGCTTTCCATTTTCGTTCAACAAGATATCACCTATTTGGCCGGCTGCACACTCTCGGCGACATAATTATCCACGGCAAGCCAACTAAGGAGGCCGTGCGAGGCCAGGAACGTCATCGTCTGTGCACCAAGTGTGTACTTCTCACCCCGAGCACGTGCCCATTTGGTAGTGCGCATTGCGTTGCTGCCGCGCCTGGTCGAACGTGCCTCCTGCGCACCTCGGCCGCCGTACGGGTGAATGGTAAGGAACCAGCCGGCAAAGCATGTTGTGCATCACGATGGATACCCCTCTGCTGGATTATACCGGATAGTTACCGGTAGCGACACCCCAAAGGTTGCCGCCACTCTTCTCATCGATTGGACACGCTATACACGCCATCGTTGCGCCCGTCCCGGACCAAACAGCCCCCCGCGTCACTAGCAGGGGGCTGTGGCATGTCGCGGGTGCGCGCCCTTCCTGGGCGCACACCTCTGGGTTACTGAATGTCGTATTTCTGTGTCAGATAGTTCTCGACCAGCGCGCGTTCCAGGCTGGAAAGCGCCGGGGTGTAAAACACCGTCTCGGCGATGTCGCAGTTATTGGCATATTCCACGCCGCCGCTGTAGGTGCCGCCGACGCGCATTTGGCGCAAGGCGATGCTGGTGGTGGGATTGACGGCCAGCGGTAAACCACTGCTCGCGCCGTTGACATAGATGCCAACCGTGCCCTTGACGCCATTCGTCTCAACCGCCAGCACATTGAAATTCAAGTAAGCGGTGCTCCAGAATTGCCAGAAGCCAATGGTGTACGATACGGTCGATTGATAGCCGATGCCCCGAAAGCGATCTCCCCCGCCATCGTTGTCGTACAGAAGTATGGTTATGCCGGAATTATAATCGTTGACCGTTCCCTCGTTGCTGGAGAAGACCCCGCCTGCACCGCTGCGCTGGTTCACGCAGGACAGCACGGTAAAGCTGTCATTGATCGCCGTTTTCGGCTGGCAGTTCATGTTGCGCAGGTTCACGCCGGTGCCGCTGAAGCGCACGGCCGGCAGGTTGTTTTTCGCATTGGCCACGTACGTGGGCTGGCCGGTGGTCGCGGTGGTGGCCATGGTGTTGCCCTTGCTGCTCATGTCCTGCCAACTGCTGATCGGGTCGGTATCGCTGACATTGGTGAGGCCGTCCGCTCGGAGCCAGAGCACCAGCCCGCCGCGCACCGGTAACTTCTCCGGCGAAGTGGACATAATATCCACATGACCGTCAGCAAACGTGCACACGAACTTGTTGCTGTGGCGGGTATCGACGTCGTCGATGGTGTAGGCCACGTTGTCGTAGGTGACCGGGCTGGCGGTGGCGGCGTGCTGGCCATCCATCGTCAACAAACAGCCGGAGGGGTCGGCAATCTCGCCCAGCGCGAGACTGGACACGCCATCGTGATACACGTAGGCGTTGGCGACGTTCTTGCCCTTGGTGGGGCACATGAGGATGTTGCGGTCGATGCTTAACTCAGGCCAAACATTCGAGGAGTCGGGCAACACCTCATCGTGATCCTGGGCATACATGAGAATCGCCACGGCGATTTGCCGCTGGTTGTTCAAGCAGCTTGACTGCCGCGCTTTCTCACGGGCTTTGGCAAAGACGGGGAAGAGGATCGCTGCCAGGATAGCGATGATGGCTATAACGACGAGCAATTCAATAAGGGTAAACCCTCGACGACCTGTGTGCATATTCTTCTCTCCTTTTATCTCGGATGATGGGGCGTCTCTCCCCATGCAACAATTATCAAGCCGCCCCCCTTGCCGGTCAATAGGGGTGTGCGGTAAAATTGCGGGAAAGGTTCCGCAACCCATGACGATTACTTTACAACAACTCGCCAAGCTTGCCGGTGTCTCGAAATCCACCGTGTTTCGCGCGCTGCAGGGCGAGGATCGCATCGCACCGGCGACGCGAGAACGCATACAGCGTTTAGCCAAAGAGCACGGCTACGCGCCGCTGGTGCGCGCGCCCCTCAGCACGGCTTCTCACCAGCGAACGATTGGTTTTCTTGTGCCCAATTTGAAATCGTCCGGCGATACGCGCATCCTCGAGACACTGGGGCCGTATTGCCGGCAACACCGATTCTCCTGGCAACTCTTCGCTAACAACCATAAGCCGGTGGTGACCCTGGATGCCTTGCAGTACTTCGCAGCGCTGCCAGTCGACGGCATTGTCATCCACACCGGACATCTCACGCCGTTGCCGCGTGATGTGATCCAGCATATGCAGTCGCAGAGGATCTCGATTATCACCTACGATTTCACCCCCGCTGAAGTGACGCTCGATCACGTGGGTATCGATGAGGCCGCCGTGGGCGAGATGGCGGTAGATTACCTGTACGGTCTCGGCCACCGGCGCATCGCTGTGCTCGGCCATTTCTCCAAAGGCGCTGCCTGGATATCGAAAGGCGTTATTGATGCGCTGGCGCGACGTGGATTGCCGACGGATCTGTGTGTTGACTATGATTATCGAGATATTGCGCGCGAACTGTCCGCGGTGTTATGCTCCGAGACGCCGGCCACGGCCGCCATTGCCGAGTCGGACGAAATGGCGTACCTGGCACTCAGTATCATTCATCGCCTGGGCATTGACGTGCCCCACCAGCTCAGCGTGTTGGGGGTCGGCAATAATCCGATCTCACCCTACATGATACCTCCACTGACCACGCTGGCGCTACCGCTCGGCGAGGTCGCCAAAAGCGTGGTCGAGCTCCTATTTGAGCGCATCGCGCATCCTATCGTGCCCACGGTCGACACGGTCAAGCGCATCGCCTTCAAGCCGCACCTCATTCAGCGCGCCTCGTGCGCGCCGCCTTCCAGACGATCAATCGGGTAGGGGCGGATTTCTTTCAGCCGCCTCTCCCACACCACCGGACGTACGCAGCGGTATCCGGCGGCATGGTGTCGCGCAACACACCGTTG
>JAGUZN010000422.1 GCA_020060775.1 Armatimonadota bacterium | reverse complement strand
CCGGTGGCGACCTTCACCTGCTGCGGCAAGCACGGCCACCTCGACCCGGTGACCGCGCGCGGACTGGCATCGGAACTCATCGGCCTGTTTACTTACGAGCAATATCGCCGCCAGTTCGCGGCCGATGGCCAGGCGCGCCTGCTGGAGCAATCCGAGCGCAGCAAAGTTGCCGGGCACATCGCCACCTATTACAGCCGCTCCGCACCCTCCGGCGCCCTGGTCCGCACCCCGCAACGCCTGATCGTCATCCTGCCTGACGACCTGCGCGAGTTAATATTCGCCCTCCCGGCCATCAGCGGCCTGCGCGTGCAATATCCCCTGTCGCATCTTCAGGCGGTTGTGGCGTCCGAACACGCGCGCCTGTTGCCGCTGGCGAAGACGGTCGACCAGGTGCTGGTGCGCCCGCGACACCCGCGCGACTACCCGGCGTTCCTGCGCGCCCTCTGCCGTCCGCGGGCCGATGTCTGCATGGCCTTTGCTTGCGATTTTCGCTCCTGCCTGCTCGCCGCATGCACCCTCGCCCCCCATCGATTGGGTTTTGTCGAAGGTGCGGGTAGCTTGTTCATGAGCGATCACCTGCACGCCAATGTGCCGGTGTCGCCCATGCGCGCGCTCACGCTCACGCACGCGCTGGGCATCGCCGAGCCCGGGCCGGTAGCCTTTGACGAGATCGCCCCCGCGGTGCAGGAAACGGTCAACCTCAGCCTGCTGGCTGAAGGTATCGAGTACACCGACCGGATGATCCTCCTCTGCCCCGACGCTGATGAGGCGCGCGCCTGGCCGCCCAACCTGTGGCGAGAACTCGCTCGGCTGCTGCTGGCACAGCGCCACGAGCGTATTGTCCTGCTGACCGAAGATGCGGCGTTGGTGCCCGAGGGCGCCGTGCGCGTCGCCCCGGTGCATGACACCCTGTTGCTCGCCGCGCTGCTGCGGCGTGCCGATCTGCTCATCGCCGCCGATAGCGGCCCACTCCACCTGGCCGATGCCATCGGCGCATCCACCATCGGGCTGTATGGTCCTACGCCGCCGGAAGTATGCCACCTACCCAATGAGAATCGCCGGCCGCTCTGCCACCGCGAATTCCCCTGCCACCCCTGCGGGGAAAACGTCTGCTCCGAACGCCATTGCCTGCGCAGCCTGACCCCCAATGAAGTCGCTGACGCCGTTGCCCGCCACCTCGATGCCCCCATCCCCTGCCGCGTATAACTGATACCCCTGTCTCTCATCCACCCCATCCGTGTGACCCTGTTTCATCTCAGAAATTGTTTTCAAAGGATCTCCCGGAGATAGAAACGACAGAGCCGGTGGTTCTGTAGTCGGATAATGGTAAAACGCTTTCACGACGGCGAAGTCAGCCTGATAGCACACCGTGTTGACGATGATACAGCCATGTTGACGGATATGCTGGCAATACATACACTTGAATAGTATCGCTGCATCGATACTGTTGTGGTAACCTGTCCGGCTTTACTTACTCTCTCATCCGGAGGTTCTTATGCGCAACGCCCTACTGTTTGTCTGCTTGCTGTTCTCATTCCTGCATGGCAGTCTGGTAGCCGTCTTCGCCATGGAAGAGCCATGGTATCGTATCGAGAATGGGCGGCCAATCTACACACGTAGTTACCGGACGGGATTGGACCCTGCCTACGGAAAGCCCGGACAGCACGGCCTGGTCTGGTACGCCGCGTTCGATGGGAATCTTACATCGCAAGGTATGAACCCCGAGGATCCGGGGCAGCTACTCACCGTAGAAGGGACCGTCGAGGGAGCAGCCGACCACCTCGAATATATACCTGGATTACGTGGTCAGGCGTTGATGGTGAAGGCGAACACCGCCGGGGAAACAGGCGCGCAGGGTGTGACTTTTCATGGGCTGGACAAGATCACCGCCTCATCGCGCGGCACCCTGGTGGTATGGATGTATACCAAAGATGGCTCTTTTACAGATGAACACAACAATTTTTTCGAGACCGGGTGCATGAACCTCCTGGTTTGGACGCACTGGGAAATGGTCATTTCCGGAAGGGGTTGGAGCCAAAAAGTCTATGGTCCTGTCCAGTTGGCCTCCAACGATTTCAAGGGATGGAACATGTATGCGTTCACCTGGGTCGATGGTGATGTGCGGGTGTACGCGAATGGGATGCCTTTTCATCAGGGTAAAGGGCATCCCATTCCCGGATTACCGTATGTGCGCCTGCACCTGAACGGTCCGACGATGAAAAGCCGCGCGTTTGATGAGGTGGCCGTCTACAACCGTCCTCTGACGGTCGGCGAATTACGCCAGCAATATCTGGCGATGCTGAAGCCGGAAACCGATCAGCGCCTGCTGGTTCCCCGTGTGAAAAACGCGGTACACATCAATGGGAACATCGATGAAGCAGAATGGGCTGGTGCTTCCGAAGTGACCGGTCTGTTGGAAAGCGCCCCCACTGGTGAAACCGGCAGCGCACAGCTAAGCGATCCACAGAACAGTTTTCTCGTGCAGTACGATGAGAAGAACCTCTATGTCGCCATCCGTTCTCCCTGGCCTGAGGCCATCCTGCAGTCCCGCCAGTTGACTACCGGACTGACCGGAGCCCTCAAGACGGCGGCCCATGCGCGCGATCAGGTCGATCCCAGCAAGGAGGATGCATTCACGCTGCTGGTATCCCCGCTCGATAAAGGCGGCACACCGGGCAAGGTCTACACCGTCATCGTGAACAGCCGCAATCAGATCACGGATGGCGTATATGCCAGCTCCGCCAAGCCCTTGCCTGCCTTGGATACCTCGTGGGATGTGAATGCGCAGATAGCTACCAGGGAAGACGAGCAGGGCGGAATCTGGGTCTGTGAGGCCGCCATCCCTTGGGAAGATATGGGCATTGCGCCGGGGGCAGGACAATCTGTAGGCTTTAACGTGGCGCGGAGTTGGAAGTTGCTGAAGAGCGGCATGGATGCCTGGGCCAGCGGCACGCGCCCTATCACCATCTTCCCCGTGTCATATACCTCGACACCTTTTCGGCCAATCTTTGATCTCGATGAACAGATCCCGCTGGGAATCATTACCTTCGGCGCCGAAGCCCCAGTCATCCGGGTGCGCAAATTGGGTGATCTGTTAAAAGGCCGACTTGATTTTCAGGCAGTCATCAGCAATCCCACCGCGCAGCCGATATCGCTGCAAGTTCAGTTGCTCACCAATACCAGTCTAGTACTTCAGAACCAGACGATCACACTGGAAGCCGGAAGAGAATTCGCCTTTACTTCGACCGGCCAATTGGAGAGTTACAGTGATACCGCCCTGATCTTCGAGGTGCGCAATGCCCAGAAGCAGCTGATCGCGCGCAACGAATGGACATGCGTGCGTCCGCAATCCTTCGATGCCTTCCTGCAGCCTTTCCCCTCGGTAGGCAAGCTCGTCGCCAACCTGGATTGCGCCTTCCTGGCGGGTGTTGAACCCAACACCCTGCATGCCGTTATCATTATTACCGATGCCACTGGTAAGACCGTACACACGGTGAAAAGCGATCCGTTTGTGAGCTACCGCAAGGCGGTAGAAATCAGCACCGCCGATTTGCTGGTTGGGCAATACCAACTGGATATCAAAGTGTTCGCGGCAGATACGCTGATTGCTGAAGAGAAGGATATCCCGTATGTCAAACAACCGCTGCCGAGTTGGTTGGGGAATCGATACGGCTATAATTTCACCACAGTACCTGCTCCCTTCACCCCGGTCAAACGAGAGTCGACCAGTGTGTCGGTATGGGAGCGCAAGTATGACTTTGGGAACAAGATTCTCCCCATGCAAATCACCACGCTGGGCATGCCGGTATTGCGCGCCCCCGTTCGCCTTTCGCTCACCCTATCGGATGGACGCATCATCCACAGTGATATGCTGAAGGGTACCTTGAGTTGGAACCCCGAGCCATCCATCATTGTGCGATCCTGGGATAACACAGGATTACCACGGAACGTTCGCCAAAGAGTGAGCCCGGATATCCGCGCAGAGGGGTTGGCGGTCGTTCGTGATGGCGATGTCCAACTGCAGAACCGCTTTTGGGTTGAGTTTGATGGGTTGATCTGGTCTGAGCTCCAGATCAGCGGCCCGAAAAATCTCAACGTGGTGAAGGCCGTACTGGAAGTACCCTATACGGCGGCGTTCTCGGATGTGATACACCCCACACTCGGGCGTATTCCGGCAAATGGAACCATCAGCGAGCCGCGCATAACCTGGATCGGCAATGGGTATGGGGGGGTGCAGGTCGGCATACAATCCAATCTGTGGGGGGTCGCGGACATTGGCAAAGCCCAGCACATCATAATGACGCCTGATGGAGCCACACTGCAACTTACGTTATTAGACACAGCGATGCCACTCGATCAACTACCACCTGCTACCGTGTCCCTGCAAGCCACCCCCGTAAAGGCCCGCTACCCGAATTATCGCCGGATGATCTGGTACCTGGATGGCAGCAACACGTATTTCGACATTGCGGGCTGGTATCCACCCGGCCAGGAATTTGTCCCGTGCCCGGACAATTTTTACACCCCGAGCCGATTGATACGCCCGTTTAAGACGAACCTAAGCGTACCTAAGGAGCAGTGGCCGGCGAATTGGAAGGATGGCCCGCTGAGTTACGGCGCCGTGTATGTGACAGCCACAGGCATGAACATCAGTACGCCGGAAGGGCAGGATTTCAAAGAGGAGTGGCTGATTCATGCCAGTCCGGATGATCGCACCATACCTGGAGATACGATCATCCGCACCAGCACCTGTCCACAGTCATACCGAGATTATTACCTTTGGCGCCACGGCCGTCTTATGGAGCAAATGCCCTATGCTTCTCTGTACTATGACTGCCTGGATAATGGCGGTCCTGAGGACAACAACCCGTACCTGGCCGGCACCCCGGGCTTCCTGCAGCGCAATCTGGCTGCCCGCGAGTTGGCACAGCGATTGTATACGCTGGTGAAGGATAAATTTCCCGACGGCATCATGTTTGATCACACCGTGTGGAACAACACCATGTTCAGTAAATCGTTCACCGACTTCCAGTTAGAGGGTGAACAACTCTGGCCGCTCTACAAACCCGGCATGCGCAACGTGAAGGGTATCGTGACGATGGATACCTATCGCGCGCATTACATGGGGTTGAATTTTGGCCGCATCGGATGCTGGGATCCCAAGCTCGGCAACCAGCCGCATACCATGCGCTCCACGCAACGCAAACTGGGCCCCTGCATCTCGCAGCATATGCAAAGCATCGTCATGCTGCACGATTCCAGCTTCGGTATTGAAACATATGCATTTCCGACGGAGCATCTCGAGCCGCTGAAAAACGCACTGATCCGCTATAACTGGGGTTCGCAGTACCTCACCATCCCGTATTGGGATCAAGCAATCGTCACACTCTCGAAACCGGCGGAAGCGAAAGAGCCCTGGCAGGGGCTTTATGCCACGTTCTATGTCGAACCCGCTGGTGGCGTGAAAACCAAACCGGTGGACTCGACCGGATATTACATCCGCGAAATGAACGGCCCGGCGAACCGTGTGATTTGTATCTTTTCAAACGAAACTGATTGGACTGGCGAAATGCGCGTGAAGTTGGATTGGAAAAAGCTCGGCCTCTCTCCGAATCGCATCACCGCAGAGAATGCCGTCCACCGGTACAAAGTGCGCTACACTGACCCAAACGCAGTAGACTCCAATGAGGTTACGTTGCCTGAAGGTTCTCTTGTCTACGAGGACGATCCGACCGAATTCGCCCGCATCGAGGGCGACACGCTGATCTTTCCGATCACTGCATGGAATTACCGTATGATCGTGTTAACACCGAAACTACGATGACTATCAAACTGAGAGGTAACGCAGTGAAACGCCCATGAGAACAACTGATCAAATACCTGGATTTGTCGCCCAGATGAGTGAGCGCTCAAAACCAATATACTATTCGACCAGGAGGGCATGCTGGGCGTTTTACGAATATCCAATACCCAACAACGAATATCTATTAGTTTCAATGCCGGCGCTGTATCTTGCGCTCGGGCTGTGATTCCTCGACAGCTTTGCGGAATTCGCCTTCTTCCTCTTCGGTCGGTTCGACGTCGCTGACGACATTCTGCAACAGCGGCCCCGCGGGCGACGGCGGCTGTTGTCCCTCGCCGGGCTCATCCAGCGGCT
>JAGUZN010000373.1 GCA_020060775.1 Armatimonadota bacterium | reverse complement strand
TGCAGCGGCGGCAGCGATGCCGTGCCGGTGCCGCGCACGGCGCAAGCCCATCAGCTCTCGGTGAACTATCTGCACTGGCTGTACGAAGTGCCCGGGGCGGAACCGTTGCACACCATGAACCTGACCATGCGACTGTGGATGCCGCAGACCGCGCCCATCCTCTCCGGCCTGACCTTGACCACACCGGCGCTCGACAAAGTGCTGACGCTCTCAGGGCCGCTGCTCGTCCCATCCACCGACGGCCTCTACCAGGATGCCGTACATACACTGATTTACTGGGGCAGTCACGAGAAGGCGCCCGCCGATCAACCCGTGAAGGTGCAATATAGCCAGCGCATGCCCGGCTATGTGCGCCCGAGTGATGACCTGTACCTGTACCAAGGCACGGAGTCGATCACCCCGCCGGCCATCATCGCCGGGACGTATCGACTGGCGCGCAGCGGAGAGACGGTACGCGAGATCAGCGTGCCCGGCGCACAGCACATGCTGTCCATCACCACCATCACCGAGCCTGAATTTTTCGCGGTGAGCAGTCGAAAGAGCCTGCCGATCGCCTGGGAGGCGGTGTCCGGTGCGACCGGCTACTTCGTGTTCGTCGAAGGCGATGTGCTGAACACGGAGAGTGCGGTGGTGCGGCACGTGGTGTGGACCTCCGCCGCGCGGCCCGTGCTGTTTTCCGCGCTGTACGAGCCGACTGACGACCTGTTGCCGGCGCACGTGCGCGAGGTCACGGTGCCGGAGGGCATTTTCTACGGCTGCACCAACATCCGCATTAACATCTTTGCGCAAGGCGTGCCCTACGACGACCAATCCTCCCCCCCGCATTTGCGGCTCATCAGCGCCTCGTTGCTCACCAGTACCTTCGTCCTGTTCAATCAGTGAGTTCCTGTTGTTTCCGCACGGCAAATCGGTGTACAATGGCGGTATGCCCACACCGACTGACAGCACCGCGCAGTTAATCGCGGATATCAACAGGTTGCGCGAGGAGCGCCATGCGGTCATCCTCGCCCATAATTACCAGGACCCGGAAGTGCAGGACATCGCCGACTACGTTGGGGATTCGCTGGAGTTGAGCATCAAGTCCGCCAACCTGCCGGAGCCGGAAGTCATTGTGTTTTGCGGCGTCGATTTCATGGCGGAGACGGCCAAGCTGCTGGCGCCGGAGAAGCTGGTGCTCATTCCCGACCCAGAAGCCGGCTGCCCGATGGCCGACATGGTGACGCCGGAGGCGTTGCGCCAGCTCAAGGCCGAACACCCGGTCGCGCCGGTGGTCTGTTACGTCAATTCCTCAGCAGCAGTGAAGGCGGAGTGCGATATCACCTGCACCTCGGCGAATGCCGTGCAGGTGGTGAACAGCCTGCAGGCCGACGAGGTGATCTTCGTGCCCGATCAATGCCTGGGCGCGTGGGTACAGCGGCACATCAGCACGCGCATGATCCTGTGGCCCGGCTTCTGCCCGACGCACAACCTGATCCTGCCCGACCACATCCGTTCCCAGCGCCTGGCGCATCCCCAGGCCGAGGTGATGGTGCATCCCGAGTGCACCGCCGCGGTCATCGATCTTGCCGATCACGTGGTGAGCACCGGCGGCATGGTGCGCGTGGCGCGCGAGAGTGCGGCGCAGGAATTCATCGTGGCCACCGAGGAGGGGATGCTCCACCGCCTGCGTAAGGAGAACCCGGAGAAGGGATTTTACCACGTCGCGCCGGTGGCGATGTGCCCGAACATGAAGAAGAACACGCTGGAAAAGATTCTATGGTCACTGCAGGATCTGCACTACGCGGTCGAGGTGCCGGCCGAGGTGGCCGACCGCGCGCGCCGCGCCATCCAGCGCATGATCTCGGTCAGCTAAATAACGGATTGCAGAGGTGTGGCGGCAGCGCGTGGGGTGTGAGGCGTCGAGATCGGTCGTCACGCTGTGGCATAGGGCGGGACGCGAGAGTGGTCGCTCGCAGTATGGGCTTCCATCACGATCTGCTGTGAGCCGTTTTTATGTATGGTGCTTGCGCATGGACAGTCATGCGTCAGTAGATGCTTCCGCACCCTGCCTGGCGCACTCCGCACAGATCCCCTTCACTTCTACGCTCACCGACCACGGGATAAAGCCGGCGGGCAGAGACAGGTCGGCACCTAATGCGCTGACCACGGCATCCGGGACATCTTCCACCGTGCTACAGTGCATGCAGCGGGTATGCCCGTGTGGTGTGCACATTGTATCGTAGCGCGCCGGTCCTTCTCCGCTGATCTTTACCGCCAACCCGGTGTTCACCAGCATCTCCAGCGTATTGTAGACGGTGGCAAGGCTGATGCCAGGCACGCGCTCGCGCACCAGCATGAAGAGTTCTTCGGCGGTAGGATGCCCACTCGCCGCACACAGCACGTCGTAGATTGCCTCACGCTGTGCCGTCATGCGGCCGCCACAGCGATGTACATGTTCGCGTAAATCTACCATTGCGCCACCTACCTTATCCTTAAGTATAAGGTCGGGCAGGCATTCTGTCAATAAGAGTTCTCATTAAAGAATTATTTCTTATCAAGAGGTAGCATTGTTGACCCACCGGTCGTCGAGCAGGCGACCGGTGGGTCGTTACCGGAAACGGTACTGTCAGCACCGGGCGGAGCTATGATCAGGCGATCGTTTCGTCGGCTGCCACGTCACCCTGTAGGCCGAGGACGGCGCGGCGCACCGGGATCGCCCGGCCGGCCATCTGTATGGCCTGCGCGACCATTTGCTCCAGCCCGCGGCAGCAGGGCACGGCCATCATCAGGATGGTGATGCTGCGTATGCCGCCCTGGGTGATCATCGCGGCCAGCTTTTCGACATAGCCGGAACGATCATCCAGCTTGGGGCAGGCGATCGCCAGTGCGTGGTCGGCCAGGAAGCGCGCGTGAAAATCGCCGCAGGCAAAGGCCGAGCAATCCGCCGCCAGCAGCAGGTCAGCTTCGCGCAGGTACGGCGCGGTGGGCGAGAGCAGGTGCAATT
>JAGUZN010000054.1 GCA_020060775.1 Armatimonadota bacterium | reverse complement strand
GGTGCGGTAGGCTTGTGCATCCGGCCTGGCACGGCGCACTTCCTCGGGCGTCGGGTGATCGAGATGCGTCACGGCCCACTGCGGCGACGGGCCAAGCACCAGCACCACCTCCAGTTCTTGTGCACGTGCGGCCGCAATGGCGGCATCGAGCCAGGCGAAATTCCAGGCGCCTTTCGTTGGCTGCAGGCGGGGCCATTCTGCAGCAATTCGCACGAGCGACGCCCCCTCCGAATGCAATGCGCGGAAGAGATCGGTGGATGTGTGCCGCGCCTCGACCCGCACAGTGCCGCCAAAGCGTACGGGAGCGGCGTGAGCCAGACTCATCATGCTGGCCAACACGAGTAATGCCCAGTAACCACGGCAGACGATCATGACAGAGTTACCTCAACGATAGAACATAACCAACAGGAAGACTGATGCGACGGTGCTGGCATTGACGGATGTACCCGCAGGATGGGCAGCGAAACAAATCCTGCTGTTTCGTATCTAACCGATAGTCGTGTGGCGAGGTTTCCCGTCAGCAGAGGAAGGCCCATCTCGTTCAGGAAGAGTTACACGCCCCACCCATGCCCTGTACGACACGTCTGCTGCCGCGTCCTCGACGTATCCGGCGATTTTTCGCAGGTGATGTCACGACTGCCCAACAATGCGGCAAGTTTCGTGCATTCCCCATAACCGGAGCGGGCGTTCGTGCGGCACTATGTACAGTGAGACTCGCTCGTGGCAAGCAGTTTACAGTAAGGAGGAGAGATCGTGAAAACCATTGTGACGCTGGGCATTCTGGCAGGCGTGCTCTGTCTGGGGTTAGCCAAACCGGCCTCGGCGCAGGTTATTCCGAACGTGCGTGGGTTGGAACCCTTTACGGCGCAGACGAACTTTATGTCGCTTCCCGGCTATCTGCGCTGGCAGTACTTCCTGGAGAACGACGTGTGGATTAGCTGGGCGGAAGCGGTGGCGCTGGTGCGCGGGACGACCGGCGCCGCGTCATGACCGCATCAGTTCCGAGGGCACTTCGGCCTGCACCCGTCGCAGGTGCAGGCTGAAGGTCGTCCCACACCCTACGGTACTCTCCACGCTCACCGCTCCACCATGCAGTTGCATGATCTCGCGCACAATCGCTAGCCCCAACCCGGTGCCGCACGTAGTCGTGTCTTTGCCTGACCGGTAGAAGCGATCGAATACCCAGGGCAAATCATCCGGGGCGATCCCCTCGCCCTCGTCACACACAAACACCGTCACCCACTGCGCTTCCACCATGACCTCGACGCGAATACATTTGCCGGCTGGCGTGTGGTGAATCGCATTATCGAGCAAGTTCTGCACCGCTTGTGCCAGGCGATCCTCATGTCCCATGACCTGCAGAACATTTGTCCGTTGTTCGGTCTGCGGTAGCCAGATGATTTCCGACTGCTGTGGCCGGGTTTGCAGGCGCGCCACTTCCACCGCATCAGCAATGATAGGCTGCAGATCAACGGGCTTGAGCGGGATCGTGATGGCGCCGGCACGCAACCGCGCGAGCTCCAGGATATCGCTCACCAGGCGTTGCATGCGTTCCGATTCCCGCAGGATGATGTGCAGAAATCGCTCTCGCGCCGTTGCATCGTGTTGCATCGGCTCGTCCGCCAGGGTATCGGCACAACCGGCAATGGCGGTCAACGGCGTGCGCAGCTCATGCGAAAGATCTGCCAGTAGCTCGGTGCGGATGCGTTCCTGTCGTTGCAGGGCATCCGCCATCTGATTGAAGGCGCGTCCAAGCTGTCCAACTTCATCCCGCCCACGCTCCGGCATACGGCGCTGCATGCGCCCTGCCGCGAACGAGCGGGCGACGTGTGTGGCTGCGCGCAATCGAGCGGAGAGATGCGAGGAGATCATGACGCTGACGAACACGGTCAGGGTTAAACTGACGACCATCAGGAGCAGCAGCAGGTGCTTTTGTGCATTAATGCTGCTTCTGACGACATCCAACGGTTGATTCAGGTAGACGATAAAGGCCAGTCGGCGCTCGCGCGTGTTCGGATCGGTGCGCCACACGGGCACCGCAGCGTACATGAAGTACTTCCCGACCGTATGGCCTTCATCCTGCTGCAGCCTCACCCGCATTTGGCCATCGGTCGCATTACGCACTTCCTCACGCGAACGCAAATTCGCCAGGGTTTGGCGCTTCGCTTCCCACGCCGACCAGTCCAGTTCGGCATATCGTGAATCGGTGAGTACGTCGCCTTGCGCATTCAGGATGCGCACGCGCAGGTGGGGCAATTGCTGCAGGAGATACTTGCACCGTCGCTGCTGCGTCCATTTCTGGTCCAACAGAAAGGCTTCCTCACTGGATTCGACCGGAGAGCGGATCGTGGTGGCCAGCGTCGTCGCCACCGCCAGGAGATGGTCTTCCTCCCGAGAAAAGATCATCACCTCCAGGGGCTTGAGGAGGAGGATGAAGAGGAAGACGAAGGAGATACCCGTCACCAGCACATAGGTGGCGATCAGTCTCACCTGGATGGAGGCCAGCCAGTTGAGGATTTTCTCGCGCATGGAATCCTTCCTTGCCGTGCGGTTCCCTCTGCCGCACGCTTATGATGCGTTCTGGAACTTATACCCCACCCCGGATACCGTGACAATCAGTCGGGGAGCACCGGGGTCACTCTCCAGCTTTTCGCGCAGACGGCGGATGTGCACATCAACCGTGCGCGGGTCACCATAAAAATCGTAGCCCCATACATGATCGAGAATCGCATGGCGGCTTAAGGCTAACCCGGCATTTTTCAACAGGTACTCCAACAGGCGAAACTCTTTGGCCGTCAGGTTAACGAGCTCGCCGTGATGTCGTACCTCGTGCATCGACTGGTTCAATTCAATTTCACCGACGCTCAGCCGGGTGTTGGCGGCCGCTGTCGGCGTTTTGGCGCGCCGCAACACGGCTTTCACCCGGGCGGTCAGCTCCCGTGGACTGAACGGCTTGGTGACATAGTCGTCCGCGCCGATTTCCAGGCCGATGATCTTGTCGATCTCTGAGTCACGCGCCGTCAACAGGATGACCGGCAGGCCGAGGTCACGCCGCAACAGCGTGCACACTTCCAGCCCATCGATATCCGGCAGGCAGATATCCAACACGGCCAGGTCCGGGGTGGAACAGTGGGACTGCTGAATCGCGTCGGCGCCGTTTGATGCGGTCAGCACCGTGTAGCCGGCCTTTTCCAGGTTGTACTGCAGCAAATCGAGAATGGACTGTTCGTCATCCACAACCAGGATTGTTTGCGCCATAAAATTCCTCGTGCTTTCATCGGAGGTCGCCACGTTCCTTCACGGCAGCAGTTGCATCCACATCCACTCCAAGGTTAAATCAATATTCGCATTGCGTTCAATCAAGCGTTTTGCGCGCATGATCGTGTGCAGGCCATCCTGCAGCTGGATTGCTGACAACCGAGCTCCCTGACGATCAAGCTGCGGGAGGAAATCCACATTCATGCGCGATGCCGGTTGCCCCAGTACGGTGAGCAATAAATCTCGCCACCAGGACGCGAGTATATCCAGCAGTTCCGGTAATTGCCGTCGGGCAATACGGTCAGCCGAATTCTTCGTTTTCGTTTCCTCGCCCTCGACGGCGGCATCGCCGTTGCTGGCGGCGAGGGTGTGCAGGCATTCGGCTAAACGCAAGGCAGCTTTGCGACCGGACGGCAGCAGGCGATCGACCTCCTGCAGTAGCGCCTGTCGCACTTCCAGAATGCGCGGATGAGTGGCGGCCGCCAGTGCCCACCCGATGCGCCCGGAGGCCAGGCCGGCAATCGCCGTCACCTGTTCCGGCGCCAAGGTCTCCAACACTTCCAGCGCGCGGACGACCTCCGGCCGAGGCGCCAGCGTGAACCGCAGGGGCCGGCAGCGCGACACCAGTGTCGGCAGCATGGCCGTCGGGCGGGAACTGACCAGGATGATAACGACATGCGGCGGTGGCTCTTCCAGCGTCAACAACAGCGCATTGCCGGCATCTTCCTGCAACCCCGGACGATTGGCGGGATCGATAATATACACTTTACACCGCCCCTCCATGGGCTTGAGCGCGGCATCTTCGCGCAGGGGCAGCGGGTGCGCCGGGTGTTCGCCGACTTTGGTGCGTATAGCATCAATGGGGATGACCGTCTTGCCTCCCGTCGTCTCTGGTGTGAACACCCGAATGTCAGGGTGATTCCCCACGGCGATCAGCCGGCACGACCGACACTGTCCGCAACTGTCTCCCCCAGCACGCGCGGCCGCATCCTCGCAATTCAAGGCCATGGCAAAGGCCAGCGCCGTCGTCCGCTTGCCAATGCCTTCGGGACCGTAAAAGAGGAAAGCGTGGCCGACCTGATCCTCGACGATGGCGCGACGAAGTTGCGCGATGACCTGATCCTGCGCATAAATCTGTGAAAATGACACAACACTTATTATACGGCAAAACGCGCCACTCTCCTGCGTATCCCAGGTAGTCGATATCAAAGTTCCCCACCGGCAAAGGCGTGACATGGTCACGGCTTCAGTGTTTCGACCTGCTGCTCGCGTTGTTGCGTATCCCAATCCCTCCTCGCGAAAAATCTCACAACCTGATACGCTTGCCACACCCCTCTGACATGCACCGCTGCCAGCGTATCTCTTTGCCAAGAGTGGTGACACGCGCCTCGATGCATACCTGATAGGCATATATGTCGCGCACACAATGCCGACGGTGATCTGCCGTGTCGAACAGCCTGGCTGCGCTGATCACATACACAAGCGGAAAGCCGGGCATGCGATTCACCAGCAAAGGAGGAGTTGACAGATGAAATATCCCTGTTCGGGGAAGATCCGCGCGGTATGCAGTCTGGTCATCTGGCTCTGTGCCTGCGGCATGGCGCTGGCTGGAGCCGTACCTGGCGCCGTATTCACGACCAATGCCTCGGGTACGGCTGACCTCAACGTGTTCAACGCGCGCAGCAACGTCTACCTCTGGGGGTGCGCTCCCTGCCCTGGCGGTTCGGGATTGGTTCAAGGTCACTACTATGTCAAAGTGACTGATCCGACCGGGTCCGAAGTGTTAGGTTCCAGTCTCCTCGCGCCGGAAGTGGCGCAACGTAAGCCGGTAAAAGTCGGCGCAAATGGCTGCTTCACAAGCAAATACCACCTGTCAGAGCTCGTCTATTCGCCCACGACACAGGAACCGGGATACGACGAGACGCCGGATGCCGCCGGAGAGTACGTCGTTTGGATCAGCCAGCACCAGGATTTTCCCTCGTGTGTGAGTCTCACCGATCGGTTTGTGGTGTATCCATCGGAGAGTGTACCCGAGACCGCGCTGCTGAAAGTGGTGAAGTTCTACGATACCGATACGGATGGGTGCTGGGATCCGGGGGAGTACCTGCTGCCGTGCTGGAAGATCTGCATCACCAATACGCTCGGCCTTGAGCGCTTCACCCCGGTGAAGGCGGTGTTGCCGCCTGGAACCTATCTGGTGAGCGAGCAGATGCCCTTCGAGTGCAACTGGAAACCGACGACCCGCACCTGCCAACTGGTGACGCTTGAGAGCGGTTGTGAAGAGTATCTCGTCTTCGGCAATGTCTGCCTGGGCAAAGGCGGCGCACACGGCATGGCGGAGTGGACATCGAATGCCGGGGCGCAATACTTTGGCCCCACCCAGTTGAAGTTGATGCAGCAGTTGTCGTTGCGGCAGGAGAATGGCAAGCCATTCGATCCCACCTCGCCCACCGCGTTTGGCACCTGGCTGCGGGCCTCCGCGCAGGCGCATAATATCTCGTACCTGCTCTCGGCATATCTGGCGATCGTATCGCTCGATGTCAGCAACACTTTCGTGCGGCCTGATGCTCGCGTGTATGCGCCCTGCACGTGCAGCGCCAACGACGCCGGTTTTGCCACCGTGCATGAGTTATTACGCGAGGTGAATAACGAACTCTCACGTCACGACACCACGTACAAGGGCTACCCCTGGTACGGCTATCAGATTATGCTGCTCACCGCGCTGAAGAACGCCAGCAACAACACCACCTTTGTCCAGCCCCATCCATGCACCTACACCTTCTGCAGCCCATAAACGTGTTCGCGACGGGTGGCATTCGCAAGCTCGGGTGTCACCCGCCGCGTGCGTATTGCACCACACCCTGCGCGATAACGCGGCACTTGTTCAACCGATCGACAACCAGAGCAGGTCTTCTGTACGACAATAGGTGGTGCGAGTGAACAAGCGATGGTCTATTGATATGAGGCACAAGCGATGAGTGACCCGATGCCGACTTGCCGGCGCACAGCAGGTGAACAAACGCATACGCCCCCGGTATTCTTCCCCTTGTTACTGGATTTCCGCGGTGAACATTGTCTGGTAGTAGGGCATAGCCAGGAGGTGTGCGAAACCGTATCCCGTCTTCAAGCTGCAGGAGCGCACGTCAATGTCCTTGCCACCGCGCCATGCCGGATGCCGCACGGGGTGGAAGTGGTATCCCTGCCTTTCCTGCCGGATGTCATCAATGGCATGCGCCTGGTCGTCATCGTCGATGCTCCGCCAACCTTGAGAGCGGAAATCGCCGCACTGTGCCATCAGCGCGGCACCTGGTTGAGCGTATTGCATACCAAAACCGACAGTACGGCATTGCTGCCGGAAGTGGTGCAGCGCGATGGTCTGATACTGGCAGTCTGCAGTGGCGAGGCAGGTCCCGCACTGGAAGCCCGCATCAGCCGCCAGTTGGCCGTCCGCTACGGCGATGCGTACACCCCCTACATTGCTCTGCTGCGCCGATTGCGACACTCCTGGGAACCCCGCGCCGACGCTGCCGGCCTCAGCCATGCAGACCGCCGGCGCGTCTGGGAGATGGTGCTGGAAATGCCGCTGTTCGAGTTGGTGAGTGACGGTGATACCGACGAAGCGGAATGGCTGGCGCGCACCGTTCTCGATCAACAACTGCAGGAGCATGCCGCGCGGTAGCAGCCCCCCGCGAGTACTCCCTGTTCCTCTGCATGTCATGGCTCTTGGCCTGATGTAACTATTTGCATGCAAGCCCAACAGGAATCCTTCCGGCAGAAGCGAAGAAGGAGCGTATACGGGAGGAGCTATGATGTCTCTGCGCTACCAAACCGATCTCTTCCAGCGACTGCATCGCCATCTGGACAGTGTGCCGATCATTGACTGCCACGAACATTTACCGCGCGAGTCGAGCATACAGGCTCCGGGGGATGTACATATTGGGCGCCTGTTTACGCATTATGCCAGTTGCGATCTGATCAGCGCCGGCATGCCGGCCGAGGATCTCGACCGGCTGCGCGACGGTTGCAATGACCTGACGCCGCGCGAACGCTGGATGCTGCTGGCGCCGTGGTATGCATACGCCTGGAATACCGCCTACTGCGAAAGCGTGCGCATCGCCATCCAGGACCTGTACGGCGTTGAAGACTTCACCGCCGATACGGTGGAACTACTCACCGAGAAGATGCAGCAGGCTGTACAGCCGGGCTTCACCCGCCACGTCTTTGACCTCGCGCACATCGATTACGCGATGAATCAGCCCCTCCTCCCTGACTCCAGCCCCGTCTTTAACGAAGACCTGGATGAACACTGCTTCATCGCGGATATGGTCGACGAATTTACCGCCTTCCCGCTGATAAAATTGTCTTCGGCTTCCGGGAAGGCCATCTCTTCGCTGGATGATTACCTGCAGGTGATCGATTGGTTCTTCGACCAGTACGGGCATGTGGCAGGCGCATTTAAAGTGCCTCGCGCGTACGACCGCACCCTCTATTTTGCAGATGTGCCGCGGGCGGCAATCGAAGGAACATTCCATCGGCTGCTCGCCTTCAATGACCCTCCTGATCGCAACGCGCTGCAACCCCTGGAGGATTATATCCTGCACTACCTCTGCCGGAAATGCGGCGAATACGGCATTCGCATGAAATTCCACACCGGCATCCAGGAGGGCAACGGCAATATGCTCCACCACAGCCAGGCGGCGCTGTTGAACAACCTCTTCCTCAAGTACCCGAAGACGCAGTTCGACATCTACCATATCTCCTATCCGTATCAGGATGAGTTGACGGTGCTGGCGAAGAATTTTCCGAATGTGACGATCGACTTCGCCTGGATGTGGGTGATCAACCCCGCGACGGGACGGCGCGCCTTGAGCGAGATGCTGGATACAGTGCCGGCCAATAAGATCCACGGCTTCGGCGGGGACTACCTGTTTGTCGAAGGGACGTACGGGCACGCCGCCATCGCGCGGCGCGAGATCGCGCGCGTGCTGTGCGAGAAGGTGGAGGAAGGGCGATTCTCCGAGGCGTATGCCGCCCACGTTGGGGAGATGCTGCTACGCGGCAATGCGCTCGACAACTTCAACCTGGCATCACGCCGTGAAACCTACATCAAGATGGCGGCAGGGCATCGGAAGCCTGCGGTGCTTGATGAAGCGTAATGCCGTATGATGAGGGCGCTGCCGAACCTCGCGCATCAGGGGGCAGGATCAAGTGCCAGAGCGCAAAGAAGATGGTGAGCACCAGGCTGAAGATTGCCAGCCCCATGCCGATTTTCGCCAGCAGGTGATCGTCGTCAGGGTCGCGAAGCGCCACGTACGCGAGAACCACCGCCGCTACGGCGAGCGTCAGGCCGATCCATTGGTGGAAAAACGGCAGAGAAAGCCCGCCAAGCACAAACGCCCAGGCTGCTGGACCGAATGACACTTTTCTCGACATGCGCGGCGAGGTGGCGGGCGGTGCGGGTTCCTCCTCGTCCTGCTCAACGCAGACCACCTCATCGGCACGGGCGTAGTCGCCGCCGGCGAGCAAATTCGTCACCTCTTCCTCGGCGATGACTTCCTTCACCGTGCCATCGCATGCCGGCATGCCACAGGATTTGCATACCGGTTGATTGTCATCGAGTTCCGCGCCGCAGCGCCGACATGTTGCCATCAAATTCCCTTTCCACCTGCTTATACCCGATTTGGCGTATCCACAACGCCGCGAGTTGCCAGCATGTGCGCTACCCGCAGCAGCAGTACGCAACTCGCGCCGTGGGTTATCTCGCCGCGCATCACCATGGCCACCGCATCGTCGAGCGGCACCCGCAAGATGTCCAGCACTTCGCCGTCATCAGGATTGCGCGGGACGGCCTGCAAATCGCGGGCGAGGAAGAGATAGTTCGGCGAGTTCACCACCGCGGTGAACGGGTCGAGTGCCCCGAGGTCGGTCCACGCACCGGCCGCCAACCCCACCTCTTCCTGCAATTCGCGTTGCGCCGCGGCGAGTGGCACTTCTCCCGGCTCGATCGCCCCGCTGATCAACTCAATGGAATCACGACCGATGGCGTACTTATACTCGCTCACCAGGTAGACTTCACGGTCTTCGGTGAGTGCAAGCACCGTTGAGCCCGAGCGCAATGCAACATAGGAGAAGGTAGCTTCCGATCCACTCGGACGGCGCACGCGGTCCTCACGCACGTACACCAGGTAATTACGATGTACGTCGCGGTGCTCAAGCACGCGGTAAGGTCCCTTGTCGTTGACGGTCATTCCACCATCCTGACATCCTGCCGCCATCACCTTACTTGCTGTAGGCCGCGGCAGCATCGAAGACCGGCTCGGCGACGATGGTGATCTGTCCGTCGGCGATTTTGCGATAGAAACAGGAATAGTAGCCGGTATGGCACGCGCCGCCGATCTGCTCGACTTTCAGGACGATGCAGTCCAGGTCGCAATCGACCAGCAGTTCCATTACGCGCTGGCGGTTGCCGCTGCTCTCGCCTTTCCGCCAGAGCTTCTGGCGACTGCGGCTGAAATAGGTGCCATAGCCGGTATCGATCGTTTCCTGCAGCGCTTCGCGGTTCATGTAGGCGACCATCAGCACTTCGCCCTTACCATCCTGCACGACAGCCGGCAACAACCCGGCGCTGTCCCACTTCATCTGCTCCAAATCCAGCGTCATCTCGCCTTCATACGGTTTCATTACTCAGGGCCTCCGTGAAATATGTCCGGTGAAGTATACCAATCGCGCGAACGAGCGTAAAGCGATGAAGCGGATGTTGAAGAAGACTTCACCCGGATGACAGGGAGATTCACACGAGCGGTGGAAGAGTATTGTAAGAAGATGGATACGCGCCTCAACATGTATGCCGACCATGCCCTGGTATGCTACAACAACGCGTTGGGTGTACCGGTGATGGCGGAATATGAGCGTCTTCTTCCCTTCTTTTGCACGGAACGCACGGAAGGCTGGTAAATGCCCCATCGCTGGAAAGGATTGACAAGCGTGTGTATTGCGGTAATCGGTTCGGGGTACGTGGGGTTGGTCACGGCGGCCGTCTTCGCCGACATCGGATGTCGGGTGATCGGTGTCGATATTGATGTCGAGCGTGTCGCACAGTTGCAGCGCGGGGAGAGTCCGATTTATGAACCGGGCCTCGATGCAGTGCTGCAACGGCATCAATCGGCGAAACGTTTGCGCTTCACCACCGATACCGAGGAAGCGGTGGCGACCTGTGAGATGATTTTTATCGCGGTCGGCACGCCGCCCGCTCTCGACGGATCCACCGACCTTGCGCAGGTGCAGCACGCCATTGCGACGATCGCGCGTAGCGCCCACGGACAAAAGACGATCGTCATGAAAAGTACGGTGCCGGTGGGCACCGGGTCGGGCGTGCAGGAGTATCTCGATGCGAACGCCAACCCTGATGCAACCTTTACCGTGCTCTCCAATCCTGAATTCCTGCGCGAAGGCTCAGCGTTGGCCGATGCGCGCAAGCCCGATCGCATCGTGGTCGGCGCCCTCTCGCCCTATGCTGCTCAACCGCTGGTGCAGCTCTATCACCCGTTCGATGCCCCGATCATTCTCATGGATGTCCGCAGTGCCGAAATGGTAAAGTACGCCAGCAATGCGTTCCTGGCCGCCAAGATCTCCTTTATCAATACGCTGGCCGACCTGTGCGAATGCGCCGGGGCGGATATTCGCGCGGTGGCTCGCGGCATGGGGTCCGATCCGCGCATCGGGGGCGCCTTCCTCAACGCCGGCATCGGCTACGGGGGGTCGTGCCTGCCCAAGGATGTGGAATCATTGTATGCCTGCGCCGGCGAACTGGGCTGCCCCACCCCGCTGCTGGAGGCAATCCGGCAGGTGAATGTGCAACGCGTCCCCCATCTGCTCGACCGTATCGCCGACGCATTACATGGCCTTGCCGGGAACACGGTCGCCGTGCTGGGCATGACCTTCAAACCGCATACCGATGACCTGCGCGAATCGCGTTCCATCGAATTGTGTGCGCACCTGACCGCCGCCGGTGTGACCGTACAGGCTCATGATCCGCTGGCCGTCGATGCCGCGCAACGCCTGCTGCCCGATGTACGCTTTTTCGCCGATCCCTTGCAGGCGGCGATGGGAGCCGACGCCGTGGTGGTGGCCACCGAGTGGCCGGAATACGCACAGCTCGATCTGACAGCCGTGCGCCAGGCCTTGCGGACGCCGCTGCTGGTCGATGCGCGCAACATCTTCGACCCGCAGCAGGTGCAGGCCGCCGGGCTCCGCTACCTGGGGGTCGGCCACTCCACTGCCGCGCCCACCGCCCCGGATCACGTACTCCCTTGCGAAGTGCCGCAACCACAGGTACAATAAGCAGAGTAACCTCCTGTTGACAAGCCAACTCTCCATGACGTACCACGAAACGATGCCGAGAGAAGAACGACAACGAGAATGGGAAGAACGCGTGCGTGCCTCTCTCTCCGACCAGGATCGCGAGACGCTCGCCGCCCTCCTCGCGGATGTCCATAGCGCCGACCTGGCGGAATTGTTCGCCGAGTTGGATGAACCGGAGCAACGCGCCATCCTGGAAGCCATCGATGACGAACAGGCGGCGGACCTCCTCGGAGAACTCGATATCGAGGAACAGGCGGAAGCGCTGGATCTGCTCACGGTGGATCGCACCTCCGACATCCTGGAGGAGATGCCCTCAGATGAAGCCGCTGACCTGCTGGCCGAACTCCCGGTCGCCGAGGCCGATGCGCTACTGGAGCGCATGGAGCCGGAACTGGTGGATGAAGTCATTGATCTGCTGCGCTATCCGGAAGACACCGCGGGCGGGTTAATGGCGAAAGAGTATGTCGGCGTGACCCCCGATGAAACGGTCGCCCAGGTGCTCGACCAGTTGCGGTTGCATTTGCCAGACGCGGAAATGATCTACCAGCTCTACGTGGTGGATGAGGATGAGCGCCTGCTCGGTGAAGTCAGCCTGCGCCAACTCATCGTCGCCGAACCCGAGAGTACGATGGCGGATATTATGCTACGCGAGTTCGCCAGCGTGACCACAGACCAACCACAGGAAGAGGTGGCGGAACTCGTGCGCCGGCGCGATCTCTTCGCCGTGCCGGTACTCGACACCGAGGGCCGCATGCAAGGGATCATCACCGTGGACGACATCGGCTATGTCGTGCAGGAAGAAGCGGCGGAAGACTTGCTGGAGATCAGCGGGACGGCGGAGCCGGAAGAGACTCAACTCCCGTGGACGGGCTGGCGCAGCAGCATGTGGGCTCTGGTGGGCGGCGTAGTGATCGCACTGTTGATCCTGGCGTTCGCCGGCAAGCTGGTCGCCCAGACGCAGGCGGCAACCTTCCTGCCGCTGGTGCTAGTGCTGGGGATTACCCTGGTCAGCCAGACCGCCCTCTCGATGGACCGCGCGTATAAAAGCGCCGTGGAACGCCATCAACTCGGGCGCATCGTGCTGCGCGAACTCTTCACCGGAGCCGCGTTGGCCGGCATCGCCGCCGTTATCACCGGCATCCTCACCTTCGCCCTGCAACAGCATCTGGACAGGGCGCTCGTCATCGCCATTGCCATCGCGCTGGGATTGTGGGTAGCATCACTCATCGGCACGCTCGGTGCGCTGCTCATGCGGAAAAACGACCTGTCGATGGGCCCAACGGCGCACACCATCCTCATCGGCCTTGCCCTGCTGGTCGGCGTGAGCATCTACCTGCTTATGGCGATACGCGGGTAGCGTTGTCAACAGCGGCAGCCCGCGATGCACGCGCGACCGCGGCGAAAAATGCGCGCATGCGGGCATGGTCTTTGCGCCCCGGTTCGCATTCGATGCGACTGCTGACATCCACCCCGTCCGGCACAGCCACGGCGATGGCCTCGACAACATTTTCCGGCGTCAATCCCCCGGCCAGGATGATCGGGCGTCCACAACGTTTTGCCTCGCGTGCAATGCCCCAGTCGAAAGTAGCACCCGTGCCGCCATGCACTCCCTCGACTTTGGTGTCGAGGAGCAACGCCCGTGCCGCAGTATAAGCGTCCAGTCCCTCCAGATCCTGCAGGGAGGCGACCGAAACCCCCTTCACCGCCGGCCACGGCAAGGCGGCGAGGTATGCCGGGGTTTCCGCGCCGTGGAGCTGTGCGACCTGGCACCCTGAAGTGGTCATGATTTCATGCAGAGCGGCGGCCGGTTCATTAACGACCACGGCCACCGGCGTGACGAACGGCGGCAGCCCCAGGATGATGCGGCGTGCGGCATCCGGGGTGATGTAGCGCGGGCTGCGCGGATAGAAGATGAACCCGAGCGCATGTGCGCCGAGGTCGACGGCCAACCGGGCGTCGGCGTCATTGGTGATCCCACAGATTTTAATACGCATACATGGCATCGGTGTACACACGGTGCGGTCAGTCGGAAGGGACAACCGGATCGAGCACATGGCTACCGAAATCGGCGGCGTTCTGGTATGATACCCATGATAGCATGCCTTGCCCGATGCGTGAAGGACGGCAAGCCGTTTCCCCCGTCGGAAATCGGGGAATCGTTATGGCGAAGGACGAGCACACTATGCGCATACAACACGGGTGGTTACTGCTTCTCGGCATCACGGCGGCACTCGCTGTTGCGGGCTGTGGCTCTGCGCCCGGCACCACGACAGGCTCCGGCTACGGGTCGGATGCCGGCCCCTGGCCCACGCCGCCGCCGCGCAACATCCAGTCTTCGCAGGATGTGAACCGCCCTGCCGCCGACCAGGTGCCCAATGCACCATTGACCGTGCTGCTGCGCGGGAAAGCATCGGAAAAGGACGAACTGCAGGTCGATATCGCCCGCATCGAATTCAAGTACAGCGATCGCTGGCTGTCCGTGGCCACGCGCGAGGACATCGCCAGGCACGAAAAATTGCCGATCGCGATTACCGAAAAAGGTGCGGCAGCCCTGTTGGTCTCCACGAAAGTGCCGAAGCGCAAATACTCGCATCTCCGCATTCGCTTCACCGACAGCGGTACGGTGCTCAAACATGCCGATGCGCAAACGCCGCTGACTATTCAGGAGACCACGCTGGTGCTGAATGACTGGGAACTCGACGAGCAGAAACCGAACACGCTGGCGATCAGCCTGGACGGCACGACAATCACCCGCACCGAGGACAGCGCCACCCTGCCGAGCAGCGGGGTGAAGATCACGGAAAAAGGCATTCCTGCCGGCAGCATTACCGGCAAGACGGTGCCCGCGCTCCCCACCGCCAGCATTGAAGTCTTCTGGGGTAACGGCGCGGTCTCTTTTGGCGCCGCCCATCCCGATGCGCGGGATGGCAGCTTCACGCTGCCAAACCTGCCGGCAGGCAGTTATCGCATCGCCGTGCATGCCCCGGGTCACCGTCTCATCGATCCGTTCACTGATCTCGTCAGCGTGGGCAACAAGGCCGTCAAGCTACGTGAACTGGCGTTAACTACGGCGGCCAAGGACTAACGCGCAGAAGATGGTAGCATGAACGGGGCGGGGAAGATGATTCCCCGCCCCGTTGTGCGTATTGTCTACGGCGATGGTTACCCGGCGCACGTTGCGGTGCGCGCACCCTTCAACTGCTTAATCAGCTCGGTCACCACTTCCACCGCATCGCCGACGAACCCGAAGTCCGCAACCTGGAAAATGGGCGCTTCCGGGTCTTTGTTGATGGCGATGATGCAGTCGGAGGACTGCATGCCGGCCAGGTGCTGCACCGCGCCGGAGATGCCGCAGGCGATGTACAGCTTCGGACACACGGTTTTCCCCGTCTGTCCCACCTGGTGCGGGTAGGGCATCCACCCGGCATCGACCGCCGCGCGCGAGGCGCCGACCGCGCCACTGAGCAGATCCGCCAATTCCTGCAGCAGTTCGAAGTTCTCCGGCTTGCCCATGCCGCGCCCGCCGGAGACGATCACGTCGGCCTCCACGATGTTCACATGCTGGGTGAGGTCAGCAATGAAGTCGACGACGGACACGCGGGTGGCCATCAACTGCTCGGCCGGCGTCAACTGCACGATATTGGCTTTCGCGCCGCAGCCCGGTATGGCCGCCGGCATCACCTTATGGCGCACGGTCGCCATCTGCGGGCGGGTATACGGGCAGAGAATGGTGGCCAT
>JAGUZN010000424.1 GCA_020060775.1 Armatimonadota bacterium | reverse complement strand
GCCCTGTACGCGTCCACCGCCACCGCGACGTTCGGCCGCGTGGAGATTGCGGAGCCGGCGGGCGTGATGACGGCGGCCGCCTGCGCCGATACTGTCTTCGCGGAGTCAGTCAGGGGGGATGCGGGCTGCGAGGTGCTCGCCACGAATGAGCTGGGCCACCCGCTCCTCGTGCGTCTCACCTACGGCGCGGGCACCATCTATGCTTTTGCGCCCAATATGGCGCGCTTCTGGCTCAACGACGATGACTATGGCACGCGGGAGGCTGCCGAGCCGACGCCCAATAAACGCGCCTGGAAAGCGCTGTTGGCACGGATGCTGGCCGATCGGGAAGTGCCGTTCACACCGAGCGAAGGGTTCATCGTGCAGTCAACCCGGCACCTGTTCCTCTACAATATGCGCGGGGCGTCCCCGCGCACCTTCGAGGTCGTCATGCCCTTTGCCGCAGAGGGTCAACATATCCAGCGCGACGGTAGCGCACGCGGCACCGTACAGGCCCGTCAGGGCGAACGGTTGACGATCACCCTGCAACCGAGCGAGTCGGTGTTGCTCGCCCGCACTCCCTGATCGCATGTGATCTCAGGTACATGCACGGGGCAGGCTCGATGCAGAGCCTGCCCCGTGCATGACGGCTAACGTTCATCCGTGATCAGCGCTGGGCTTTGAGGATCAGCCAGCGGCCGTCGCGCCGTACCAATTCATAGCGGATCTGGCCCCAGCCGGGGAATCGATACTTGAGCGTGACAATCGCCTTATCGCCATCGACCTCGCTCTTGACGATCTCATACTCCACCGTGGGCATATCCGCGTACTGGAAGATCTGCTGGTATGTCTGCCGCACGCCGTGGATGCTTTCATCCAGACCGGTGTAGTCCTCAGCATAGAGGGCGAGCAGTGTATCCACGTTCTGCGACTCAATGGCATCGCGCATCTGCAGGAAGAACCCCTCGACCGTGCCGGGATCAGCCTGCTGCGTTGCCACGCGCGGCAGCCGCAGTTTCCGTGTCGCGTTCGCGCCTTGCCCGCGCAGCGGGAAGACGGAGACGGTGTGCCCGGTGGACCCCACCGCCAGCAGCGATTCATCGGCGGAGACGGCCATCGAGAGATAGTCGCGCGCATGGCGGCGGGAGATACGCGCTTCCCACTGCACATTGCCCTTCGGGTCGATGCACTGCAGCCGCCCATGGTGTTTCCAGCCGGCGCGTTCAGTGTAGTTCAATTGGTCGAAGAGCACGAGCACCCGTCCATCGGCGAGCACCCGGGCATCCATGCCCATCGCCCCTTGCTCAAAACGCTCCCAGCGGAGGTTGCCGTCAGCGTCGTAGGCGGTAAGGCAGCCGTTAATCGACAGGCCCACCACCGTGGTGCCGGCGGCATTGGCCGCCAGCGCCCGCACACGGTTGCCGCACGGCTTGCGCCAGCGCAGTTTCCCCTGGTGGTCGAGGGCGAGAATGGCAAATGTTGCCGCATAGACGCCGGCATCGGTGGAGGCCACGCGAGCCACCATATTCTCACCCGGTTCCTGGCTGCTATACGCCCATAGCCGCTTCCCGGAAGCGAGATCGAAAGCGTAGATTATCTCACGCGTGGCGCCACCGGCAATGACACACCCCCGCTCCGTGTCGATGGCCAGCGCGTGCGGGTAGGCGCCCGCGACGTTCGCCAGCCACCCCTCCGTGCCGTCGGCATTGAGCGAACGCACGTTATGTGGGTCTTGCTCGCGCACGGGCAAGTGATAGCGCAGGAAATGCGCCCGCTTGCCGTCAGGCATCAGGTGCACCGACGAGATGTACCGTTCGAAGGCTTTTTCGCTGCCCTTGCCGCCGTCGGCCGCCTGAAAGAAGGACAATGAGCCTGTCCAGCGATTGCCCTTCTGCAGCCAATTATTGATGGCGGCGGCGATGACCGGCGCCCCGGATGCGCAGGCGAGCCGGTGGATCTTGCCGTCGTTCTCCGGTCGCACGCGCCAGCGCAGTGCGCCATCCGTGCCCACGGACACCAGCTCGTCGCCACCGACGAGCAGGGCCTGGTGATGCGGGTCGAAAGCGACATCGCGCACCATCCACCCGCAGTCTAAAGTCCACGCGGGTACGCGCTGCGGTGGTTTGGGTTGTGCATCGAGCCACGGACCCTGGGAGACGAAGTTCATCGTCTGTGCCGGTGTCCAGGAGCGCAGGTGCACGGCATACGACCCCGACTTGATGGGCACGAGGCCGGTGAACACGCGCCCGTTCGTCGTCTCGAGCACCGCACGAGCTTGTGCGCGACCCTCGGCATCGTAGATATTCGCTACCGACAGCGCCAGCGGCGCCGGGCTGACCGCATAGAGCTTCAGGCGGTCGCCCGATTTGTCTTTGATCACCCGCATCGACAGCTTGGGCAGTGGGCTCTCAATCCTGCCGCTCTTCGCGGTGGCCGTCACCACGTCGGCGGGGGCTTGCGCCACCGCGGGGGTCGGCGTCACATTATTCGGCTTGACATCGTAATACAGCCAGCCGGTATAGGTGCTGCCGGCTTTCAGCGCTTTCGCGTTCTGCCAGCGCATGGTGGTGTTGCCGGTGAAGATGATCTCATCGACGGTAATGGTATTGGGGCGTTCAGCCGCATACTTTTGCACCCCCTGGTTGATCGCGACTGACGCGTGCTTCGGGGTGGCGGTGAACTGATTCTGCCCGCCGCGCACCCAATTGAACTCGGTGACGCGCCAGCCGTCCTCCGTCATGTACAGCGATGGCGGAGAGTAGAAGAGTTGGAAGCCGCTGCCCTGGTCGCGCCGTTTGTCGCCTTTGAGGTCGTAGTCGACCATAACAGTGACGGTATGGACGGGGTTGTCCAGCTTGTAGCGGAACTGCACGATCGGATACTCAGCGGACACCCAGCCCGATCCGCCGCCCACCCCGGGACGGTGGAAGAAGCCGGTGCCGTATTCCCCGTCGGTTTTCTTGTACAGGCCGAACCAGCCGTTCCCCGCAGACGGATAGCGCACGCTATAGCGCATCTGCCCATCGGCGAAGGTGAGGTCGGCTAGGTCGTAATTCATCTTCCAGCGCGCTTCCGCCCCTGGGCCGAATTCTTCATAGACCATCTGGTACTGCGAGTAGGTCGGGCAGGGCTTGCCGTCCGGCCCGATGATGACGAAGGACGCTGGATCGATCGGTCCGAGCTTGTCCAGCGCGTGATCGACGTCGATCTTCGCCTCCAGCCAGCCACCCGCCGGCACATCTGCCGGCAGGTGCACCGTGAAGGGCACGCGGTAATGGCGGTCCTGCTGATGCCACGCGCCGGCCGTCCACACCGGCGGCTCATCAGCGCGGTCTTCGCGCAGCGGGAAGCGACTGCCGAAGCGTGCCATACGCTTGCGCCAGATCCCTTCGATCTCCTTGCGCGTGGCGGCATCCGCTCCCACGACAATCACCGCGCCGGGCTCGATGTAGTCGAGCGTCACCGTGACAGCCCCTGGCTCGACTTTACACGGGCGGTCGATCACGCCTCGGTCGTAGTCGAGCACAAAAACCTGTTTCGAGTCTACCCAGGACGGCACGGTCAGCTTGACCGGCACGTTGATGCGCGGGCGTCCGGTGGGGGCCACCATCACGGCGATGAGCGTGTGGCGATCACCCTGCAGACGGCTGAGGGTGATGTGATCCGGCAGCATCTGCTGATCGATCTGCGCGCTGCGGGCCAGCACCGGTTCAAGGCAGAGCACATAGCCGTTCACGCGGCCGACCTCATCCAGCAGCTCGGGATTGCCCGGCACCCCTTCCTGATAGAGGCGCGGCCGCATAAAGAAAAGATCGGTGCCGCCGCCGAAGCCGTTTCCCTGATCCCACAGCGTGCCATACTGGAACCAGTTCAGCCCCTTGGCGCCGCAGGCAATGGACAGCAGGCCGTAGTAAATTTGGTCGGATCGTTGGTACCAACGATCCGGACGATTGTACATTTCCTCATCATCGCCGAAGCCACGGAACTGCCAGACCGATTGCGGGAGATACCAGAAGGGCTTCGGCTCGACGATCTGCGCGAGATAGCCGACCTGGCGCTTCACGTCGCGGTGGGTGAAATTAAAATCGACCATATCGGTGTAATAGCCGATTTCCTCCATCTGCGTTTGCTGGCTGCACACGGGCAATGTCTTTGCACGTCCGGTCATCAGCTTGAAGGCCTCTTCCGCGATCTTCTCCGGCGACTGCCCGCCACCCATTGGCTCGTCGCAACCAAAGACGAAAGGCCGGATGCCATACTGTGCCGCAGTTTTCGGGTTCAACGCCATGTCCATGGTGTTGTTGTAATCCACCAGCTCCTGCGGGGAAACGCCGCCTGAATCCCACCACATGCCCATCGCGAGGAAGGACGGGAAGGCTCGCAGCCAACCGTTCGCCCAGTATTGACCCAGGCGCACCTGCGCGATGAGTGTATCGCCGGGTTGCAGCGCCTGCGGCAGGGTGACGGTCATCGGCAACACCTCGCCCGCCTTCACCTGTCGTGTGGGCAACTGGGCGCGAGCGCTCATATCCTGGCCGTTCAGGCGCAGGAAACCGGTCGTCGGGATGGCCAGCGTCATGGCGGAGGAATTGCGCACAAAGAGCGTCACCTGCTGCAGCGCCTCATCGAACCCGACGTGCGCCAGCCGCACCGGCAGCGTGGTGAGATCCGCTTCGGCGCGCACGACGCCAGCCGAGGTCTGGAACGTGAGCGTGCGCTTGCCTTCGAAGTGCTGATACGGCTCCAGGCGCGCCAGGAAGACGCCGACCGCTCCGGGGGGGATGGGATTGGGATAAGTGAGTTCCCACATGGTTGACTCGTAACGATTGGCGAAGAAGCGGATTTTCGGTAGATCCTTGAATGCCGTGCCGTCGATGTGCATGGCGTCGATCTTGATCGGCTCGGCGCCGGTATTGCGGAAGTAGACGTGCAGGTTGCCTCCGCGATCGATGAAGTTGTCGTAGCGTTCGCCCACCGAGCCATATTGTGACGGGTTGCGCACCCAGCGGGCGCCGAGGATCTCCAGCGATTGTGCGAAGAGGCATTGGGCAAGCGCGAGAACGGCGAGCAGCAGGATCAGGCGCATAACGGTCGCTCCTTGTGTCGAGTCGTGTGTGGTTTACCTCTCAAGACACGACACAACGGTGGTTGTGATTTTTTCGCTGCGGAACACCGCCAGCACTCATGGTTCGTCTTTAGGGAGGTGGGCCATCAACGCGCGCACCTCCTCGCGCAGGCTGGCGATCTCGTCATGCAATCGGTTCACCGATTTGGCGTTCGGCAGTTCACCCTCCGTGCGTTCCGCCTCGCGGCCGACCAGGAAGGTGGCGAGCGCCGCCGCGACATAACCGAAGACGCCAAGGGCGTACAGCGACAGGATGACTGACAGCAAGCGCCCTTCCGCGGTTTGGGGCCAGTACTCGGAGGCAATGGTAGTCATCAACATCGCCGTCCACCACAACGCCTCGGCGTAACTGTCAAGGCCGGGTCGCTCGAAGGCATACATGCCTGCCGCCCCGGCGAAGGTGACGGCCAGCGTGAACCCCGCAACGTAGGCAAAGCCGTGCCGGCCGAGGCTATCGCCCAGTGCGCCGATACTGCGATTGAGCGATCCCAGCACGCGAATCAGCCGCAGGCCGCGGAGCGCCCGCGCCGCCCGAATCAGGCGAAAGGCGCGAAAGAGGCTGAAAATTCGCAATGCCGGCGCGAGCAGCGCGATCGCCGGCAACCAGTTGCGCTTGAGATAGGTCAGTTTGCGGGGGGCGATGGTGAATTCGAGCAGGAATTCGATGACGAAGATGACCCAGATGATGGTGCTGACGTACTGGAGCCAGAGCGGCAAGCCGCGCACCAACTCGAGGATCACCAGGACAAGCCAGATCAGCCCCAGCGCCGCCATCGGCAGTTCGATGCGATCGACGATGCGCTGTAACAGCGATTCGCGTTCTTCGTTGGCACGGTTGGCATCGTTCACGGCGTCACCAGCGCCCACCGCGGTATACGGCACGGCGCTCTCCTGGCGGAGTCTGATGCGTTAGTACACATTCCCCTCCATTCTACCGCATGGTGCACGGCGCAAAGGCGTTGACCGCCCGACATATGTCCGACGGTATGGCAACAAGACGAGAGGACGACTGCGGCATACCGCTGACCTTCTTGAATCTACCCGGGACTCTGCCGACCCTGCTCCGGCGTGAATGGTAGGTCATTACTCTGGTATCTGCACGATTCGAGTGCTATAGACCATACACCCCGGATGGTGATATCTTTGCGCTATATGAAGATTCTAGTTACACAATGGGGGCGGAATGGCTATCTCTTTGCCATAATCTGTGTGGCGATCGCCACGGCGTTGTTTGTGCTGGGGCGAGATTTCTTTGCCAAGGGGCAGTGGGCACTGCTGTACCTGTTGATCATTGTCGTCATTGCCAACATCGCCGGCGTACGCGCCTCACTTGTCGCATCAGTGCTGGCTTTCTTTACATGGAACTTCTTCCTCCTTCCGCCATACAACACGCTCCTTATTCACGATCCTAAAGATTTGCTCTCGCTAATCATCTTCCTGATCGTAGGTATCACGATGGGGTTGCAGGCAGGCCGCATGCGTGCCCGTGAAGCCGAAGCACTGGCGCGTGAGCAAGAGACGGCTTTGTTGAATCGTCTAAGCGCAAGTTTAGTCTCCCTGTCCTCGACCCGAGCTATGGCGGATACGCTTCTGCAAGAAGTCATAAGTATCACCGGCGCCACCTCGGCCATACTGTTTCTCCCCACAGCAGAGGGCCGACTCTCCTCCGTCTGTCTTCACGAGGCGTGTTCGCCATCCGCGCAGCAACAACAGGATGCCGCGTGGGTGCTCGAGCACAACAAGGCCATCGGACTTCCACATACGGTGTCTCTGGAGAAATTCGGCGTGCAAGGATGGCCGGCATCGGTTGCTCGCCAGGAGTTACAGCCGGGGGATGACCGCGTTGATCTGTACCTCCCGGTGCAGTCCACCTCCCAGACCGAAGGAGTGCTCTACATAGGAGAGCGGAAGGACCGTCAGCCCTATTCTCCGCATGATGCTCGCGTATTGGTTTCGACGACGCATCTGGTTGCGGGATTCCTCGAACGCCAGCGTCTGGAAATGGCGGCCTCGAAAGTCGAAGCGATCCGGGAAGCCGAGCGTCTGAAAAGTACGCTGGTCTCATCTGTCTCGCATGAATTGAAGACGCCGCTCGCCGCCGTCACCGCGACCATTACCAGTCTGCTCGAAGACGATGTGGCCTGGCACCCTGATACGGCACGTAAAGAACTCGAAGAAGTCAGTGCCGATCTGGCACATCTCAATGACAGCATCAACGCCCTGCTGGATTTATCACGTCTGAAATCCGATGCCTGGATGGTGAAACGTGATTGGTTTGCGTTCGGGGAAATCCTGGGAGCGGTGCTCAACAAACTCCCCGGAACTCACCGGCAACGGGTCATGCTTTCGGTGCCGGAAGAGATGCCGCCGCTCTATGTTGACTTCCAACAGTGGGCCCAGGCACTTCAGCATCTTCTCGAGAATGCTTTCACTTACGCCCCTAACAGCACTCCGGTGCTGGTGGGCGCTACTGTCACGCCACAGGAGCTGCATCTCTGGGTGGAAGACCAGGGGCCGGGAATCTCTGCGGAAGAGCATGAGCGTATCTTTGAGCAATTTTTCCGGGGCACCGCAGCCGCCACGGCCCCCTCGGGAACTGGATTGGGCCTGGCCATTACCGCGGAAATCGTCCGCGCTTCCGGGGGACGGATCTGGGTGGAAGACGTGCAACCGCATGGCGCGCGCTTTGTCATCGCCATGCCACGAGAAATGGCGACGGGAGATCACTGATATGTCTTCTGCCCAACCCACCATACTGGTCATCGATGATCAAGCGCAAATCCGCCGTGCCTTGCGTTCGCTCCTCACCGCCCGTAACTACCAGGTCATCCTGGCGGAGAATGGGGAGCAGGGGTTAGACCTGGCCGCAGAACATCAGCCCGACCTGGTCATACTCGATATGGCGATGCCCGGCATCAGCGGGTTGGAGGTCTGCCGCGAATTGCGCACCTGGTATCATGGCCCCATCCTGATACTGTCGGTGCATGGGGAGGAGCACGATAAGATCGCGGCACTCGATCTGGGCGCCGATGACTACATCACGAAACCGTTTGCCACCGGTGAGTTACTCGCACGCCTGCGCGCCCTGTTGCGCCGCGCCGGAACACATGAAGCGCCACCGCCGGTGATCAAAACGGGGGACCTGGAAATTGATATCGTCCGACGCCTCGTGACGCGTACCGGCACAGTGATCGCACTCACGCCCATCGAATATAACCTGCTGATCTTTCTTGCGCAGCATGCCAATCGTGTGGTGACCTCACAGCAACTCATTGACGAAGTCTGGGGGGAAAGCGCCGTTGAAGATACACAGGCATTGCGCGTGCATATCAGCCATCTCCGCAAGAAAATCGAACCCTACCCCGCGGTCCCCCAGTATATCCTGACCGAGCCGGGCGTCGGCTTCCGGTTTGTGACGATATAGTCATCCGATTCCCGTGGATACCCTTCACGAACTCTTCACACGACACCCCCGCATCTTCACACCCCGTTCACGTCAACCTGCTATCTTGCGGATGACATGGGTGATGTCGGTGTAACACGTGGGAGAGATGGTGATGCTGGCTGTTGGCATAATCGTGTGGGTGATCATCCTGGCGTGGTTGGTGAGCATACTGTATCCCAGCCAGGAGATGCGTCGTGACGCTGCCGGCAATGCCATCTATTACAGCTTGTGGGCTATTGCGTTCGGCAGCCTGGTCCTGTTCGAATATCGGCTGTTAGCACTCTCCGGCCATGCCATACTCGCGGTAGCAAGCGACCTTGCGGGCGTGAGCCTTGGTGCCGCAAGGTGCTGGGCGATGATGCGGTTCCGTCGGACGGCTCTCCAACCTGGCGCCCGTGTCGCCTCGTCGCTGCACACCCATCAACAGTGACGGCTTCTCACATCCCTTTCGACACCGAAGTGCATCACGACACTCACGTTCACAAGATCTTCACAACTCCCTACGCCTTTTTCACGAAGCCTTCACAGCGCCATGTTACAGTCACCAGTGATATGAGCAAAGCTGAAGGAACATTCGACATCATTACGGCACAACAGCGGCATGCGCCGGACGCGTTCAGCATGAGCACACTCCTTGTTCACCTGCGTCTGGCCCTCCTTGGCAATCCTCTCGCATCCTCCGTACAACTGGAACACCGGCTGCCGATCTTGCTCGCTCTGCCCGTATTCGCTTCGGATGCCCTGTCCTCCGTCGCGTACGCCACGCAGGAGATCCTCCTGCAGTTCGAATCGCTGGGGTTCCTGGAAGCGGCAAGAAACTTGCTCATCCCGATCAGCCTGTCCATCGCCGTACTGATCCTCATCGTTGGTTTCAGTTACCGGCAAGCCATTCACCTGTACCCCTCCGGTGGTGGATCGTATTCCGTTGCGCGCGGTAACCTCGGGGTACTTGCCGGCCTGGTAGCGGCCTCGGCATTGACGATCGACTATGTGTTAACGGTCGCGGTGAGCGTGAGTTCCGGCGTGGAAAACCTGGCGGCCGCCGTAAAACCGCTGCATGGGAGTATCCACCTGCTCGGGCAGGAGGTCCCCATCACCATCTTGCTTGCAGTCCTGCTGGTCCTCTTCATCATGCTCATCAACCTGCGCGGGACCCGGGAATCGGGCTGGCTCTTCGCTTTACCGGCCTACAGCTTTGTCACCATGATGTCGATCGTGCTCGGCACAGCCCTCTATCGATACATCACCGGGCAGGGGAGCGCTGTCGAACCGACGCAGATCGCCGTCATGGAAGCGACAACGCACAACGTGGGGATGCTCATCATCCTGCGTGCCTTCTCCAGCGGGTGCTCAGCACTGACAGGGGTAGAAGCGGTGAGCAATGGCGTTTCAGCCTTTACGCCGCCGGAAGCGAAAAACGCCGCAACAACGCTGGTGATCCTGATTTTCGTCCTGTTAACCCTGTTTCTCGGCCTGGGATTTGCGGCGCATTACTATCATGTGTTACCGACGGAAACCGACACCGTCATCTCACAGGTAGCCCGGGGCAGTTTTGGCCATAGTGGATTCGGCGACCTCCTCTATCTGCTCACGACGTTGGCGACGCTTTCGGTACTCATGATTGCGGCGAATACCAGTTTTGCCGGCTTCCCCCGTTTGTTGGCGCTGGTTGCCAAAGACGGCTATGCGCCCAAAACCTTTACCCGCCTGGGTGATCGGCTCGTACACAATCGGGGGATTATCGCGCTCACCATCGTCTCCGTGCTGCTGGTTATCGCCTTCCGGGCAAAGACGAATGCGCTCATCCCCCTTTACGCGGTGGGCGTCTTCATCTGCTTCACGTTGTCGCAGCTCGGCATGATGCGGAAGGTACGGCAAGAACAGGTTCCGGGGTGGCAGCGCATGATGGTCATCAACCTCATCGGCGCTACCGTCACCGGCATCGTCGCGCTGGTGCAGGCGGTGAGTAAGTTCACGGAAGGCGCCTGGATGGTGGTGGTAGTGCTGCCAATGCTCATCGCGTTCTCGTATTTGATCAACAAGCACTATGCCTGGTTTGATCGGACGATGACGGTGGATGAGAACGATTATAATCCACTGGCCGATGCGCCGGAGCCATTGACCGTGCTGGTGCTCGTGTCGTCGGATATCCACCGCGGCATCCTCGAAGGCCTTGAGTGCGGGCGGGCGATTGCCGCCGGACGGCCGGACAGCATCCTGCGCGCCGTGTATATCGAACTCGACCCGGAGAAGACGCCGCGCCTGCGGGCGAAATGGACGAAAATGGTCGAACCGTACCTGGGGCAGCAGGTCACCCTGGATATCGTCCCTTCGCCGTATCGATGGTTAACCGAACCCATCATGGACTATCTCGACTGGGCAGATCTGCAACGCAACGGCGACCGGGTGATCATCGTGCTGCCGGAGTTCGAAACCGGGAATGTGATCACCCACTTTCTTCATAACTTCACGGCGCGCCGGTTGCGCAGTCTGCTGCTGAACCGGCCGCACATCACCGTCGTCTCCAGTCGGTACTTCATGCGGCCGCTAGCCTGGCGTCTCGGTCGCGGGGGATTGGTGTACTGACATCAGCGCCACCTCCCCCGTGACCCCGGCAGCGGGCTCAACGCCCTGCAAGCGCACCGTGCACTCCGCCTCGCCGTTCAGCAGCCAGCGCACCTGCTCCGGCGTCAGCGTGATGTCGAAGGCGGCCAGCGCATCGGCCAGGTGGGCCGGCTTGGTGGTGCCCAGGATGGGCGACACCGGGAAGGGGTGGTTCACGAGGTAGGCCAGCGCAATCTGGTTCGGCGTGCAACCGAGCACCGTGGCGAGCATCTGCGCGCGCGCCAGACGCGCGCGGCTGATGTCATTGTCAAAGCCTTCGGCCTGCCCGCCGGTGGCGAAATAGCCGCCGGCCGTCGGGGTGAACGGCACCACGGGCAGAGCAGTTTCACGATGCCAGGCGAGATCGCCCGGGGTCAGCCAACGCGTGGCGAGCAGGTCGTCAATGGTGATGGAGCGCGGAGGGTCATCCGTCTGCGGTTGGTTGGACTGCGCGAGGCTCCACTGCGGCTGCGAGGCGGAAAAGCCCTGCAGGCCGTGCGCCACGGCATAGGCATTCGCCTCGGCGATGCGCGCTGTGCTCCAGTTGCTCGCGCCGATGGCGCGCAGGCGCCCACGGGCAATCTCGGCGTTCAGCGTTTCGATAACCTCGCCCGCCGGCCGCCGCGGGTCGTCGCGATGCAGCCAGTAGAGGTCGATGGCCTCGATCCCCAGGCGTTGCAGGCTGTCGTCAATATCCCGGGCGATCACCTCCGGCGCGAGGAAGTGATCGGGCCGCGGGTACAGGTCGCCCCATCCGGGATGCCCGCCTTTGGTGCCAATGACCACCCGGTCGCGGTCGCCGTGGCGGCGGATGCATTCACCGAGCGCCCGCTCGCTCGCCCCCTCGCCGCTCTCGATCCAGAAGCAGTAGCAGTGCGCGGTATCGAAGAAGTTGCCGCCCGCCGCGCGAAAGAGGCCATACAGCCGGTCCATTGCCTCCCCCTGCACGTCCGTGCCGAACACGGCTGCACCGTAGCAGACGGTGGACACCGTCATATTCGTATGAGGAAGCGTGTAGTAGCGCATGTCACCACCTCGCCGTACGCCGGGGTATCGGTCCTTATAGCGGCCGCCGACGCCTAACTAGCATACCCCGAGGATGCGGCACAGCGCAACATGACCAAGGCCAGACCGGCGAGGTGGTGCATAGCAAGGACTAATCGCCGAACATTTCGAAAATTTCGCCAAACCAGGACTCGCGCTTTTTCTTATACGGTCGCCCATGCTGGTCGTATTGCGGTTGGCGGCGCTCGTGGTCGCGATCCTCCTCATACCGGCGTTCGTCCTGGTATCGCGGCTGCGCCTCACGAGGTCGGCGGTCCACCGGAGCGCTGACGGCATACTCTTGCGCCGGCCCGCCCGCCGCCTCTAGCTCAACAATCTTTTCCAACTCACCGCGGTCGAGCCATACCCCTTTGCATCCGGGGCAAATCTCGACCTCCACGCCGTACTTTTCGATCGTACGCAATGGCGTATCACATACAGGGCACTGCATTCGTCGTTCCTTTCCTCAACGTTTACTCGAGTGTTGCCCGGGGCCTGTACGAGATCACAGGCGCCCGCGCAAGGTTGTTCCCCAACACGCAGACTATCAGATCTGCGTCTTCATGATCTCCTGGTAGGCTTCCAGCGCTTTATTGCGGACCTGCAGCCCGAAGTTAAACGACAGGCTGGCGTGCTCCATGGCGATCATCGCTTTATGCACATCCTCCGTCTGCCCGGTCGCAACCTTTTCAACCAGGTCAGCGGCGTTCGACTGTAAATCATTAATATGCTCAACAGCGTCCTTCACCTGCTCCCCAAAACTCGGTCCCGCCACGGGGGCGTCGGCGGAGGGCTCCGCGGGACGCTGCACCGGTTGCAGGTTACTGATGGAAGACGGCATTCCCTCAATGCGCATCATGTACCTCTACTTTCTCGTGAGCACAACACTTACCCGCGCCCTTCCTTGATGGCATTCCGCAGCCCCTGGATGCGCTCTGCCAGGAATTGCACGGTGGCTTCATATTGCAACGAGTTCTTCGCCAACGAGACCATCTCACGCTCGATATCGACGTTGTTGCCATCGATGCGGCGCGGGGTATTGCTGTCCTCCCGCACATCGGCGACGACCCGGCGAATCTCGGCGACCTCGGCGTGCGGGTGCTGGCCCTCCTGCTGGAGGATATCAGTTAACGCGCCTTCAAACGATACATCCTTGCGGGTATACCCCGGCGTATCGGCGTTGGCGATGTTCTCTGCCAGCGCTTTGTGCCGCTCCGTGGCGCCATCCAGCACTTTGGCCAGAATGGCGTTCGTGCGGTTGACGAAAAAATCTGTCATCTGTTCCCCTTTCGCACTCTCATCAGGCGACCTTGTCCTGCTCAGTGGGGACGCCGGCATCGGTCGTGGCAGACGTGGGCGACGAGGTGAGCAATGACACACCTATGGAGAGGGCCAGCACCCCCAGCACCACGCCCAGGGCCACAACAATGGGCACTTTGAACACCTCGCTCAGCAGCATTTTGACGCCAACGAAGACGAGGATGGTCGCTAACCCATAATGCAGGTAATGGAACCGATGCATCATGCCGGCCAGGGCAAAGTACAGCGATCGCAACCCGAGGATCGCAAACACGTTGGACGTGTAGACGATGAACGCATCGCGCGAGATGGCCAGAATCGCCGGGATGGAATCGACGGCGAAGATCAGGTCGGTGGTCTCGATGAGCAGCAGCACCACCATGAGCGGAGTGGCCCAGCGGCGACCATCCTGCATGACGAAGAAGCGTCCCCCGACATAGTCTTTTGTCACGGGCATGCATCGGCGGAACCAGCAGAGCACAGGGTTCTGCTCGGGGTGCAGCTCTTTATCTTTCTCCAGGGCCATCTTTACCCCGGTGATGATCAGCACCGCACCGAAGACGTAAATCATCCAGTGGAACTTCTCGATGAGCGCCACTCCGGTAACGATGAAGATCGCTCGCATCACCAGCGCCCCGAGAATGCCCCAGAAGAGCACCTTGTGCTGGTAGAGGGCGGGTACCCGGAAGTAGGTGAAGATCATCAGCATCACAAAGATATTGTCGATGCTGAGGGACTTCTCGATCAGGTAGCCGGTGAGAAACTGCAGGCCCACCTCCGGTCCACGCCAGAGGTACAGGACAACATTGAACACCAGCGCCAGGGCGATCCAGAACCCGCTCCAGGCCAACGCCTCGCGAAATTGAATGACACGGTGTTTGCGATGGAACACCCCGAGGTCGAGCGCCAGCATACCCAACACGAACAGGTTGAACCCGACCCACAGGTAAATCGATTCCGACATGAACAGCTCCAGTACAGAGAAGATGATACGAGTACCATCCCGGTACTCGGCGGGTAACAAGTAGTGCGACGGAGCGCGGAATCACGCAGTTGGTTCCCGTATTGGCGTGGGCGCAACATGCGCTTGGTGACGGGGCTTCTCCTTGGCACGCCATACTTCCAGAAGGTAGCGTGGAGAGGATCAGACGAGTCGGAAATGACACACCGCCACCGGCAGATGCGTGGAGGCCGCGCTGGCGTTACGCCGCTTCAGGAGGTTGGAGGATTACCGGGGAGAGGGACTGTGACATCGCAACAGTATGCGACGGCTTCACCCAACGCTGGAGGATCGTATCAACAACGAGCGGAGCGCCCTGCAGGCGTTCCTCATCCAGGTCGTCGCACTCGATCGTTTCACAGATGGGCGCGGGGATGCCGTGGTCGTGCTGCACGGGAGCCGCGTAGGCGCATGTGACCGACAGCGTTGTCACCAGCAACGCCAACACGGCAAGCCGCACCAGCCAGATTGTCATTACAGGCCTTCGCATACCACGCATCGTTCTGTACCGTAATACTCTGAACATCTCTCGCACCGCGCGGATGTATGACTCCACCGAAAAGATAAAAAAAAAGACCTTTGCGCTAATACCAGCCACACGGTACCAGCGCAAAGGTCTCACTAAGCCTTGTCGGAGGCCGGAAGAGCCAGGCGCATCGCCGAGATGTTGTCTCTCCCTGATCTAGCTACTCCCCTTCACACAGAAAAACAATATCATGCGTCTATGACCGGTGTCAAGTCCACTGCACGGCAGGAGACCGGTCGTTACGCTGAAGATGCTGACCCCTGATACCATTCCTCAGAGGAGGTGTCTTTTTCACAACCCCATCCTCATTTCTCCGACCCCGCCGGTAGAGCGAAACGAAACTTACGCTACTGGCAGCGTGAAGTAGAATGTGCTGCCCCTGCCGGTCTCGCTTTCGACCCAGATGCGTCCGCCCTGGGCTTCGACCAGCAGCTTGGTGATATACAGGCCAAGGCCGATGCCCTCCGTCTGCCGGGTGCCTTTCGCACGATAGAAGCGCTCAAACAGGTGTTGCTGGTCTTCGGGGGGAATGCCGACGCCTTGATCGGCGATGGCGATGATGACTTCTTGCTCCGCAGGTGTGGCGTTAATGGTCACGGGTGTAGTGGGCGGGGAATACTTGAGGGCGTTTGACAGCAGGTTCATCAAGATGCGTTCTAGCCGATCGTGATCTGCCAGCACCGGTGGGATGTCTGCGATGATCTCGTTATGAACCCGGCTCGTGTCCAGCGCCGTGCGTGTGCGTGTCAGCACATCCGCGACAAAGGCACGGACATCGGTGGGCTGCACGTTCAGCCGGAGCTGACCGGCCTCCTGACGGGCCGAGTCCACCAGATCCTGGATCATCACCTGCATGCGGCGCATGGCCTGGTGAATCGCGCGAATGCCTTCGCGTACGTCCCCATTCTGTCGGGTTTGTTGCAGATCGTCCTCGATCAGTTGGACATGTCCTAAGGCGACGGTGAGCGGTGCGCGCAAGTCATGGGAGACAGTATGAATATATGCGTCGCGTTCGCGTTCACGTTCTCGCAGCGTGTGACTCATCTGATTGAATGTCGTGGCGAGTGCACGGATTTCTTGCGGCCCGTCAACCTGCACACGCTGGTCCAGTTCCCCGCGCCCCACCGCCTGTGCTTGCCGCTCGAGACGCTCGATCTGCGCAATCAGACGACGCCCCACAAGCAGTGCAACCCCAAAAGCGATCCCGGCAATCAGGAGTAAGATGCCGACTTCGATGGCGAGCGTACGGAGCAGAGGCGCCATCACCTCGCGCTCCGGGCGTGTGGCCATGGCTACCCAGCCAACCATCTGCACCGGCACCACGGCAGCAATACGCTGTTGTTGATCAACGGGGGACCGGAAGGTGCCCATCACCTCCTCACCGGCGAGTCCGCGTGCGAGTAAGGACTGTGCTTGTGGCCACCGTCGTTCTTCCCAGGTCAATGGCACCGTCGGGAGGCGAGACACCACTACGCCTTGTCGGTCGACAAATACAATAGCCCTGGTGCCTTCACGCGCCACCGTGAGCGCCTCTCCCAGGCGGTACGGGTCGATGTACCCGGCGACAAGCCCTTGCAGATCACCTTGCGTTCCTCGGATGCTCCGTACGACGGCAACGGCCGGTTCCCCGGTGAGGCGTGATATGAGCAGATCACTCACGACCCATGCCTGGCCAGCGATGACCTGTTGGATATACGTACGATCACTGAGATCGAGCCCGATATGCCGGGGATCAGGTGCTGCGACGATGCGCCCTTGTGGATCGAGCCACACAAAGGCGCTCATGGCGGGGTACTCTTCGGTGATCTGGGTGAGGTAACGGTCACGTTGTTGTACACTCGCCGGCGGCAGTGTTTCAAACGCTAACCCGATCGCCAACTCTTCCCGGAGGATGCCACGAATGTAGTCTTCAAACGCCAACGCACTCGCCCGTGCTACCTCCAGTGTGGCACGTTCTTCTGCCTGCTGCGCAGACCGCAGGAGTACTAAATAAACTGCCATTTCCACCAGAAGGACGGGGAGGAGGACAAGCAGCAGGAGCGTCGTGAGGACATGCCGCATGCTGCCGGATACCAGGTTCCGTATGATCATGCGTTTCTCCTCAAGGGCTACGGCAGTAACCCAGACCAGTTCATCCTCTTCTCTTGAAGCATATGGATGTAGTTGAGCTCACGCACCGCGCACAGCACATCCGCACGTTGCGCCGTGGCCAGGCAGGGTGCAGGTGTCGGCCGCCCCGTAGTACATCCACACCTCATCCCCGCGCTTCATGGCGCCGCAGGTATAGACGACATTCGGGGCATCGCCGTGCCGCTCGTAGTCGCCTCCCCCAGACATCCGCTTTGCTAGTTAGCTACGGGCCATCCTCCAAGATTCACTCACGATTCGTGTGGAGATCGTCTCTTGTGCATGCACCGGTCGTCGTACTAGTGTCGCATATACGGGGGAGCGTGTGCGTCAGTAAATGGCGCAATCCCAACACTGCGGCGTTGGCACTGGCGCAAATTTTGCTGATCGAAAGACAGCAAGTTCGTAATCATGTTATATTGTGAACACAAGCGGGACGACGCTCGTCGAGCAGGAGGGCGCTATGCGGTATGTGTTGTGCGTATTGGCAATAGTGCTGTGGTGCGCGGCACAGGCGGCGCAGGGGCCGGCCGTGAAGACCACGCCGCCGACAAAGGCCGGCATGTTGGCGCTGGCAGACAAGTATATTGCCGACGTCAGCCCGCAACTCGCGCCCAAGCAGAAGACCACCGTCCACCAGATCTTCTTCATCCTCGACAGCAAGCGCAATGCGCCTACGCTCCATACCCAGGCGGTCGAGGAATTGGTCAACCACCTCACCATCGCTCTGGCGCAGACGGACGGCATCGAGGCCGTGATCGTCTCGTCAGCCCACCTGGCCAAACGCGCCCCGGATCACCCCCGCACCGCCAACCTCTTCGGCGTGGTGCTGCACACCATCGGCGAAGATCAGGATGCCATCGCCGTGCTGGAATACGCGCGTACCCTGAACCCGAAAAGCGAGCTGATCATGCTCAACGCCGTGCAGGTCTACTTCGACCTTGAGCAGGGCGCCCGCGCGAAAGCCATCATCGAGAAAGTGCTGGCGCAGAACCCGAAAAACCAGGAGGCCTGGTCGGCGCTGGCCTGCTACTGGCATCAGCAGGGGGATTGGAAGAAAGCTCTGGAAGCCATGCTAAAGGCGGCGGCGCTGGGCGGCTGGGCCGTCCAGCGTAAGTCCGACCCGGCAAGGACGGTCGCGGAAGAGAACGAAGTGACCGGCGACGATAACATCGAGACCATAGAGCAGAAGGTGGCGAAGGTAAGCACGCTGACGCCTAACACCATTGCCGACCTGATCGAGGATCAGTTCCCCGACGCAGCCCGGCAGATCCGCGAGCGCTACCTGAAGCTGATCGATGACGAGAAGATGATCATGCCGCCATTGCCGCAGATGAACGTGAGTGGGGCGAAGAACTGGCTGGAAAAGGGCATGCCGTATATGGAGGAATGGCAAAGAGCCTTCGCTGCCAACGCCGAGAATGGCATGCACGAAGTCACGCACTTGCAGACGGGCATCAACCGCGGGGATAGCGACAAAGTTAAGGAGCGCAAAGCGCTGATCGCCGCCAACGAAAAGATCGAGAAACAGTTTGCCGATACCGAGCGAACGATCCAGATGATGGAAGGCATGCCGGGCATTCCGGCACATCAGCTCGCCGAGGCCAAGACCAAGCTGAAGAAGGCGAAAGACGAGGCGCGCGCCGCACTGAAGAAGCGCATGGCCGAGGCCGGCATTTCCTCGCTCACGGAGGGGCCTGAACCGCCGGTGCCCACCGTTATCGCATCCGATGCCGACGCGGAGAAGATCGGCGCCGACCTCGTCATTCCCGGTTTCGATTACGGCTCCCCCTTTGCCGTCGCCAATTACCGCACCTATCTGACCATCCGCAATGATTACCACATCTACTTCATGAAGTACTACCAGAAGGCGCAGGGAGATGTGCGAGACATCCTGAAGGTCTACGCCGAAAAGACTGCCGAAGAGGATAAGAAACACCAGGATAAGATTGACGAGTTGGGTGCGGAAGCGGAACGGATGAGACAGGAAGCGATCGCACGCGATGAAGCCTTCAGCAAGGACATCCTCGAAGTCAAATACCGGCAAGAGAATCTGCGGTACAAACGCGCCATCAACGCCATCAGCGACGACTATTTCGCACAGTGGTCCACCTACGTCTTCTCACGCTACGATCGCAAGATGAAGCCCATGCTCGACCAGTATTGGGCCACCAGCGCCCTCTACATCCGCAATATGAACCAGCCGGAGGTGATGAAGCGGGAGTATGCCCACGTCAAGCAGACCTTCTGGATGTATGCCAGCATGGCCGTGGGGATGATGAACGCCGGAGCGTTCCGCTATTACCCAGAAACCTATGAGGAGGAGCTACAACTCGAGCGCGATATCGCCAAGGCCAAAGAGGATGCCGCGGAAGAGGCCAAAAAATATGCGACGCAAACCAAGGCTGCGGATCAGGCCTATGTGAAGTGGCTGGAGGATAATTTCGCACTGGGCATTGCAGGCCAATTCCTCTCGGTGAAGATCACCCCGCGCCAGTTCATCATTGAAGAGTATCTCTTCGGCATGAACTTCAAACACACTATCGACTTTAAAACCGGCGAGTGGACGACCACGCGCTCCTTCGCCGCCAAGCTTGACGTGGGCATCCAGGTCGGCGCCCTCAAGGCCGGCGTCTCGGCGCGCGCCGACATCCTCGAATCGTACGACACCTACCAGATCGGCAATGGCAAATTGGTCAACTGCGGCAGCAGCTTCGCCAAAGGCTCCGCCGCCGTTAACCTCAGTGCCGGCCCGGTCGGCACCGGCGGCGGCGTGGAAGTCACCCTTGACCCTGCCGCGAAAAGCGAGCTCTCGGTGAAATTCACCAAATCCCTCGGGGTCAAAGCTAGCCCGGCCAAGGATGTCGAACTCGGCATCGGCTCGTAGCAACGGTGTTGCGCGTCGCTGTCCGGTCTTGCTTTATCTTTGCATGGATGTCCAGGCCGTGCTGTTGCCTCGTTGTTCACCAGTGGCTTGACGTCACTGCAGAGAACAACAGGTACGGTGTCCAGAATATCAGACAAGTTTTTCCCGATATTCTCCATTCTCCCTGTGGGCGGTAAGGCGTAAGATAGCCCAGGTCTACCTGACGCCCATTCCCGCATGGTGCTGCCAGGTTTCGTCCTCCGGTCCGGGCAAGTGGGTATCACCCGCCACACCTGGGATGCGAGGGCAGATAAGGAGAATAACGATGTTTGATCTCGCATGCATGAAACAGGGTGCCACCAAGCGTTGCTCGTCCTGGGATGTCTCGGGGCGCAATGCCGATTTCTGGAGCATTCCCGCGGGCGAGTCGCGGGTGCTGGCGGATATCACAGGCCCGGGCGTCATCACGCATATCTGGATGACGCAGAGCCAGAACTACCGCAATGCGGTGCTGAAGATCACCTGGGATGACGCCGCGTCGCCGAGCGTGCTCTGCCCGCTGGGCGATTTCTTCGGCCTCGGGCACGGCATCGTCAACTCCTATCAATCCTACCTTTTCACTGCCTCCACCCCTCACAACAATACGAGCGAGTACGACCCCCACCAACCCCATCCGGGGTCGGCCGGCTGCGCATTAAACTGCTATGCGCCCATGCCCTTCCGCTCGCGGGCCGTGATTGAGTTGCTCAACGAGAGCGCCCACGAGCACGGGCAGTACTTCTACATCGACTACGAGCAGGTAGATGCCGCCGCCCTCAGCGGTCTGGGCTTTTTTCATGCCGAATTCCGCCGCGCCTGCCCCTTCCTAGGCTGGGCGCCAGAGATCACCGTCAATACCCCCTATGTCAACATTCCGAACCTGGAGCGCGAGGCCTGGCAGCACAACTACGTCATTTTGGACACGCAAGGCCGGGGCCATTACCTGGGCTGCAACCTCTCCATTACCAACATCCAGGGCACCTGGTGGGGCGAGGGGGACGATATGATCTGGGTGGACGGCTATAAATGGCCGCCTGACCTGCATGGCACCGGCAGCGAGGACTACCTGAACCAGGCCTGGGGTATGCAACCTAATGCCTACCTGCGTAATGGTTCATCGATCTTCGAGGAGCATACCGGCGGGTACCAGACCAGCTATGTGCATCACCTGGAGAACCCGGTGCGCTTCGAGCGCGAAATCAAAGTGACCATCGAGCATGGCCATGCCAACCACCTGGGCAACGAAGTCTCCAGCGTCGCCTACTGGTACGCTGAAGCGCCGACCCGTGTGGTCGACCTGCCGCCTGTTGAGAAGCGGCAGCCGGTGCCGAAGGTGGACGGCGAGTGGATCATCTCCGAGGCACTGCGCTGGCCCGGTCACCCGGTGACGGTTGACCCCGACGTGTTGAAACAGGCCAAAGAGCGTTGGTCCAACCACGCGTGGATCTACCGCCGGCCGGAACACCACTCCCCCTTCCTTACCCAGGGGTGGATGCTTTCAAGATTGATGCCTGCGATGGACATCGCCTCCGCGCCCCCCGTGCGCCTCGCGGACGACGCCGGTTGGGAATCCCTGCCGGTGAAGAGCGAATTCGTTGACGTGCACGAACACCGTGGGCCGGAAGGGATCGTCTACCTGGCGCATAAGGTGTGCGTCGAGCATGACGGCACGTGGGTGTTGCACGTCGGCCACGACGGCGGCGCGCGCATCTTTGTCGATGGCCGCCCCGTTGCCGCCAATGCCGAGGTCATGAACCCCGCGCCCTTCCTGCGCACCCAGGCGCCTCTCACCCTGACGGCCGGCGAGCATGAACTCGTTATCGCCCTTGATCGCGCCCTTGGGCACGGCTGGGGCATCTTCGTGAGCTTCGACACCCCGGAAGGCGAGGAGGGCGACTACCCGCACCCCGCATGACCCCTGGAGAGCCGACCACAGCACAGGGACAGACCGGGCACGGGTTTCCCGGTGCCCGATAGTACGTGTTTGAACAGAATGGAGCGTACCGCCGGCACCCCCACGTAGGTCAATACTTCCCGTTTTGCGTCTCGAAATGGGTCGGTTTTCCCAGATTCTCGCCGCCCTGCATCACCCAATGGCTAACCCATTGCACCAGTTGCTCGGTGGACACGGACGGGGGGCCGAAGCGTTGCGTGGCGCGAGCGGCGTTGTTCAGGTAGGCGATGCCGTTTTCCGTGCCGGTGAAGTGGGCGGTTTTTCCCATTAGCGCCGCCATCTGCTGGGCGAGTTCGCGGACGGAGAGGATGTCCGGACCGGTGACGTTGAGAATCGCCGACGGGCTACTGGCCAACGAGAAGGATTGCAGCGCCTGGCTACTGGCATCACCCTGCCAGATGATATTGACATACCCGGTGGTGACATCCACCGGCTGACCTGCCCATACTTTGCTGGCGATGTCGTACAGCACGCCATACCGCAAATCGATGGCGTAATTCAAGCGGATATGTACGACCTTCTCCCCCTGCGTTTCGGCATAATAGTCGAACATGCGCTCACGCCCCAGGCAGGACTGTGCGTATTCGCCCACCGGCTCCGCTGTCATTTCTTCGGTAGCGCCGCCGGTATCCACATGCAGCAACGGGTAGACGCATCCGGTGGAGAAGACCGCGAGCCGCGAGCCGGTGAACGCGCGGGCGGCATGGTAGGGGGCGATGACATTGATCGCCCAGGTCAGATGCTCCTGGCCGGTGGAACCGAACTTACGCCCGATCATGAAGACGACGTTCTCCACTTTGGGCAGGCGGGCGACGGCGTCCAGGTCCAGCATGTCGCAGGTGATGGTGCGGATGCCGTCGGCTTCCAGCGCCGGCATGGGGAACAGGTCGACCGCAAAGACTTCCTTCTTCACGCCGGCAGCCTTGATGGCGCGTTGCGCCATGCGGGCGATGGTGGGCCCGACTTTCCCGCCGGCGCCGAGGATCAGTATATCCCCGTCCAGCGTTCGCATGGACTCGATTAAGCCTGGCGTGGGGCGGCTCAACAGCTCGTCGAGTTCCTCCACGGTATTGATGACATCGGGTAGTATGTGTATGCTCATCGGCATATCCTTTCACATCGCAATAGTTGGAGGCAACGGTCTGTGCGCCGCTGCTACAATACGTTAGGCTCCGACCGGATTCGTCACCGCGCCGAAGGGGAAGCGCACGCTGACCACATCGCCGGCCGTCAGCGAGGGGCGCGAGTCTTCCGGGTGCGTCAAACAAAAACCGATGCCGGACGACGTGCCGGTGAAGATGAGCGTGCCCGGCGGCAGTTCCGTCAGCGACAGGTGTTGGCAGAGCGCGGCAATTTGCTCATCGATACGAAAAATCATATCGCCGCTGTAACAGGATTGCACCACCTGGCCGTTCACCTCGCAGGTAAAGTGCAGATCATACGGGTCGATATCCTCGCCGCGGAAGAGATTCCCCACCGGCTTGAAGGTCGGGTAGTTTTTAAACGGCGTCGTCTGATGCGGCGTGCCGAGAGCGCCGGGCAGCGTCCAGGGAATTTTCTGTTCGATAATGTACTTGTTCCCCCAGCGCTCGGACACGTCGTTGCCGGCGGCATAGCCGATCACGCGGTTGTGGTATCCCAGCACGGCCACCAGTTCGGGCTCGGGGTCGATGTACGGCGCCTCGACGTCGACCAGCAGCGCCGCGGTCGGCGGCACACGGATGACCCCGCCATCGCCGATCAACGCGCCGGGGGATACCTGGAAGAGCACCGGCGCCGGCGGCACGGCCAGCTCGCTCTCCGCGGCATGTTCACGGTAATTGATGCAGGCGGCAAACGCCAGCGGCGCGTCGACACACGGCAGCGGGCGCAACCCCGCCAACGGGCGCGTCCACCCGGTGAGGCGTACCTCGTCGTCGCACAGCGCATTCGCTGCCAGGTGGATCACCGCACTATCGCGATCCACCTGACCGCAGACGATTTCACCCGTCGTGGGATTCACATAGCGGCCATACTCGGTTGACATTCCCAAATCTCCTCTTCATTGATGATCGGCGCATTTCGGCTCCTTTGCGAAGCAATCACCTCTTCGCGGTGTTCAAGGGTGTTCAGCCCACACCTACGTGTTGGCCGGCGTCGCGAGTTGCACGGCCTTTCCGCTGGTTGCGGACTGGTAAATGGCTTCCACGATTTCCAGCGCGCGCAGGCCGTCATACCCGGTGATGGCCGGCGCGTCCGTGTGCCGGATGCGCTGCGCCACGTCGTGGAGGAATGCTCTGCCCAGTGTGCCGCAGTACCCCGGCAGGGCCTCGAGTTCGAAATCGATGGAGCGGCGGGGGGAGCCGGCGAAGTCGCCTGTGTCGCTGCACACGAAGAGCTTTTCGCGCACGCCTTCAAACGAGGGATTCCAGGCCAGCACCCCGGAGGTGCCGCGCAGAGAGAGGGCGAGGTCGCGCCCATACGGATAGGCGTCCGGCACGGTGTAGCTGATATCCAGCGCTACCACGCTGCCGCGGGAAAAGGTGAGCAGGGCGAAGGAGTTGTCCTCGATGTCGTACTGCGCATTGACCTGCACGTTTTTGCCGATAACCTCCACCACCTCATCATCGAGCAGCCAGCGGTACAGATCGATCCAGTGCACGCCCAGATTGTACATCGGCCCGCCGCCGCTCTGCGCTTTATTAAGCATCCAGGCGGAATGGCCCTGGATATAGCGGTCCAGGCGTCCCGCCGCACAGCGCCCCTCGCAACCGACGATGCACCCGAGCACACCATCGGCGATGAAGCCCTTCATCGCGCGGGCTACCGGATGATAGCGCCAGAGGTAGGGAGTGGTCAGCAACACCCGGCTCGCTTCGGCAGCGATCACCATGCGTTGCAGACCGGCGGCAGAGGCGGCCATCGGCTTTTCCACGATGAGGTGAATGCCGCGCTCGGCGCAGGCCACCGCGGCATCCGGGCAGTCGACGTGCGGAAGAAACAGCAGCGCCACATCCAACCGCTCCTGCTCCAGCATCTCCCGCCAATCCGCATACCCGCGCATGGGGAAGTCCGCGATGAACCCCGCCCGCACGCCCTCATTGGCCTCCGCAACCGCCACCACTCTGTAATCCTCGATGGCCTGAAGGTGCGGCATGTAACTGCGGGGATGCAGGTGGCATAACCCGAAGATGCCGACGGCAAGCGTGTTGTCCATGGAAATCACCTCTATTCAGCGCATGTACTCTGGGGCGTCTGTTCCGGTTGGCCGCCGAGCATCAGCAGGCACTCCTGCATGATGCGCTGGCGGACGTCAGGGTTGGATAGGTCAAGGTTCAAGGTATGCGTCAGGGTGCGTTGATTGGCATAGTAGAAAAAGGAGATGGCCCACTGCATGAAGATATACGTCTCAAAGGACACCTGGGGGTGGAAAATCCCGCGCGCCTGCCCGGCCTGGTAAATCGTGCGCAGGTGCGCCAGTGTGCCGCCGCGGAGATCCTTTAATTGCTCGGCATGCTGGCCGCCCTCCAGGTTTTCCCAGGCAATCAAACGCCAGAACTCCGGCGTGGCGTCATGAAACGACAGGTAATGCTGCAGGATGGCCTGCCCCAGGCGCGGGGCGTCTTCCTCGTGCAGTTGTTGCAGGCCGGCCTCTTCCTCGCCGATTTTCTCAAAGCACAAGCGGATCACCGTGGAAAAGAGCTGTTCCTTGTTCTGGAAATAGGCGTAGATGCGCTGCTTGTTCACCCCGGCTTCCTGCGCAATCACATCCATGCGCGCCCCGGAGAACCCCTTGGCGGCAAACTCCCGCAAGGCCGCCTGCAGGATATTCGCTTGTGTGGTTAAAGCACGTTGTTGCATTGGACCCTCACTCATTCACTAACGGCTATAAAAAAGTAACTAACAAGTTGGTTTTATTGTATCGGGGAAATACGGTCCTGTCAATACGGTGAGTAAACGCGCCGACGCACGGTGTGCGGAGGAGAATCAGCGGGGGGTGCGGGGCAGGCGGGTGGCGACCAGGTGAGCGAGGTAGACACCGAGCAGCAGGCAGGGGAGACCGACCAGCAGATTGAGGACGGTTTTGACGCGGGATGGGGTGCTATCGCTCCAGGGGGCAAAGCGCATGCTGTCCAGATCGGCCGCCCACGCAAAGTGGCTGACGAGGAACTGTTTGAGCGCGAAGCTGACAACGGCGCCCACCAGCGCGCCGATGACGAGCACCGTGACATAGTTGGTGGGATGGCCTGACGGTCGCGCCGGCGCGGCGCAACGCGGGCACCGTGCCTCTCCCCCGACCGGGGAAAAGATCTCATCGCAGTTCGGACATCGCACAATACGCTCCCCGGCTGCCGGCATTCGGCAGTCCGCCAGAGTATATCACCCCCGGGAATGCCGGGCAATAATTGGGGGCGGTACAGCCTTCAACATCACAAATGCTTCGACTTCACGCGTGGAATTGCGCGCGGTACGCGGTCGGAGTCATGCCGGTATACTTGCGAAAGGTATCGGCGAAGTACTGGCTGCTGCAAAAGCCGAAGTGCAGGGCGATATCGGTGATGGAACGCGAAGTGTTGGTCAGCATCTCGCGGGCGAGGGCGCAACGCAAGCGGTTACAATAGTCAGCCGGGGTTTGCCCCACTTCCTGCTTGAATCGCTGGTAAAATCGGCTGGGACGCAATCCGGCCTGCGCGGCCACATCCTGCATCAGGATTGGAGACATGACGTGGTCGGCGATATAGGCCTGCGCTGCCGCAATGGCCGGACTCACCGACGAGGCCCCATGTGCGGATAAGGCGCCCAGTATCTGCATGATGACCGTATTGATGCTGCTGCGCAGGCGCGGCAACAGCCAATCATCCCTCTCGCCGCCTCGCAGGGTGCGCAAACAAGCTTCCAGCTCGTGAAAGGTCGCAGCCAGGGCCGTGCCCGCATGCACCACTCGATTGCCGGCGGCGGCAAGGTGATGCGCTACTTGCGCGATCTGTGCCGGAGTAAACGGCGTGAAGCGCTCGGCATGCGGCACCTGCGGTGTGATGACAATCCACAAGAGGCGGCAGGGTTGAATAATTTCATATTCCCCCTGGTGCATGACATCAGGCTGGATGATGGCCAGATCGCCCCCGGTCAGGTGCATGGACGGCCCGGAGACAATCTGCCAGGTCACCTCTCCGGAGAGGAGGTAGGTCATCTCGTACCCTGCGGGATGGTGATGCGGCGGCAGCGCCAACGGCTCGCGCAACAGATTGATGCCGATCTGCTGCACCAGGGGCATCTCCAGTTCATGGGACTCGGCGCACAATCGCCGGTTGCGCTGTCGGTATGCCGGCATGTCTGCAATACTCCGATGGAGGATGTTGGACGAATCGAGTGTCACCCCGATCGTATACTGCTGTTGTACGGTATTGTACGATAGTCGATGCCCAATATGCAAAGCACGCCGGACAGCGATGGTGAACACAGCTTCTGAGGAGCCCGAGCAAATGACCAGTAGAGAGATTGTCAAACGCGCGATTTCCTTTGCCACCCCCCCGCGCCTCCCCGTCCTCATCGGGGAGTTGGGGATGTGTGATACCGCCTACGTGCCGCGCCTCAAGCCGCCGTCATCCGCTGCGCAGGAATCCGGCATCGACGAGTGGGGTTGCCGGTGGGGGCATACGGATGTGAAAAACATGGGGCAGGTTGTCGGGCATCCGCTGGAGGATATCCGCGGTCTCGATCGCCACCCCTGTCCGGACTACACGGATGACTGTTGCTATCTCGATGCCGGTGAGGCGCTCGACACGATTGCCGCCCAGGGGAAATATGCGCTGGCCGGCATCTTCATGGTCCTTTTCGAGCGCATGCATGCGCTGCACGGATTCGAGAACACCCTCGTCGACCTGTACGAGGACCGGCCGGCCATGGAGGCGCTGGCGGATTGCATCGTGGAGAGGCACGTCACGCTGGTGAAGGAGATGACCCGCCGTTTTCCGGGACGCATCGATGGGTGGTGCATGACGGACGACTGGGGCACGCAACAGGCAGCCTTCATCAGCATCGATCGCTGGATGGATTTCTTCTTCCCACGCTACAAGCGCATCTTCGACGCCATGCACGAGGCCGGGTGCGATGTGTGGGTGCACTCCTGCGGGAAGGTGAACGAGATCATCGAGGGCTACATCCAGGCCGGGGTGAATGTCGTGAACCTGCAGCAGCCGCGCGCCCTCGGCATCGCCGAGATCGGCGCACGATATCGGGGGCGCATTTGCTTTGAGACCCTTGCCGATATTCAAGTCACCCTCCCGTCGGGCCGCCGCGACCGTGTCGAGGAGGATGCCGAAGCGTTGATGACCTGCTGGGCGACCCCGGAAGGCGGCCTGCTGCTGAGCGATTACGGCGACAACGAGGCCATCGGGGTCACCGACTCTGGCATCAAGCGCGACATGTATGACGCCTTCAGCCAGTGGTCGCAACGCCTCTACGGCAATCCACTGCCGCCACTACCCGCTCCCGCCGTTGGGCCGGCACGCGAGTAAAAGGATCATGGCACAATGCGTGTTGGCTGTGCGCCGTACGTTGTTGCGTGATACGCCTCCGTTATGGCCCTGACAGCAGACCTTGCTTACGACCCGCGACCATTTTTCTCCGTCCCAAGCATCCGACCGCCTCCAAGTCTGTTGGAGAATTTACACCACTTTCTGGACTTGACTTGGATACTATACCAGGGCACAAAACAATGATTGTTACGGCAGTGATTGAGTAATACCAATCGCCGATGCTGACAGCCATATGCTTACCCCCATACCAATCCAAATGTAGCACACAGAGTCATCTGGTATAACCATGCTAGTAAACCTGTGGACGAGTTCAGGGGGTAGTCCACAGGTTTCAGAATTTTTCATGTAGAATTGGTCGACTCGGTACTTTAAGGTAGAGCAAACGCTGTTTGGGTCGTCTAGAGGTTTTAGTCGCAGAAGGTGTTCAAACAGCCAGATTTGAGCGTAGAGAACCGCGTGTTGGCTTATCCCTGCCCTAAGCTGAGAAACCGCCCGGAGGCCGTTTGTTCAGGTAGATATGGTGGAGGAAAAGTATCTGAAATCGAAGGGTCATAGAGAGAAATGGGGTGTGTGCCTACCAGGTGCATCTGCAAAGGATTCTCAGTGCAGATAAGTTATCTATCGCGTCAGCATCTCCTGCGCCTCGCGTACCAACTGCTCTTCATCGAGTGAAAAGCCGTCGTCGACCAGGCAACTGACAACGTCCAAGTAGAATGAATGCTGCATAGGCGCTTGGCCTCCTGGGGATATGCGACCAGGTGAACCCAGCCCCTATGCAGCACCAAGGTTGAAATAAACGGCAGTGCGTTTAGGCTGTTGTAAACTCTTTCGACGCGGCATTCATCGACGACGAGCGGAACGTGATCTTTTTGATGGGCATATTGTCTTTCAGCAGCGCGTAGAACAGCTCGCACAGGTTCTCGCATGTCGAGACTTTTTTCGTCACCACGATGCGGTATTCCGGGTAGGACCAGGCAAGTTCGTGGTCGATCTTCTTCAGCGGAACACAATGCTCCGGGTCATTCGAAATGCCTTCTTTCTTGTAGACAGCAAGCACCGCGTCGAGCAGCGGGTCGCCTTCTTGAAACAGCGTTGCATGGTGGAAAGGGGCCACCACCCATTATCGCTACTACCTCTGCACCCATGCCGCCAAGGCATGATATGAGGCCTGCCCGGTACGAACCGTGTTCGCCGGCGAGATCGAAGCCTCGGTCGTCGCGCTGCTACGGCGAAGTCTGATGACCCCGGAAGTCGCTGCGCGGACGTATCGCGAGGCGCGTGGCTTACCTCGCGCTCATTGCTGCGCAATGACGATCATGCGGTAGTTATACTTGGTCATGGGGAAGACGAGTGCGCTGTTTTCGATCTTGGCATACTCCTCCGGCCGCTCGAAGAAGGCCGCCTTTTCGACCTCCTTGCCATCCGTGTCCTTCACCTTCTCCAAGCGAAAACCCGTGCTGTGCACGGCATTCTCCGCCATCAAGGTCTCCGGTGCGCCCAGGCCGAGCTTCGTCCAGTCAGGCTTCAGGCGCATCTCCCCTTCCCATTCACTGTCATTATAGACAATGAGGATCGCTTTATCCTTCATCCCTGCGAGTTCATCACGTGCTGCCGCAACCTCCTGCAGCAGGCGCTGCTGGATGTGGTGGGGCAGGTGGCGATACATCGTGAAGTACCTGGCCAGGTCAGGCTTGTCGCCCGTGAGTTTGGAGGGTTGGGCGATATACCAGGAGGCGTACATCTTCTCCTGCGGCAGGGTCACGAGCTGCTGCTGCCAGTAGGGCACATGTTGGTACGTCCAATGGAAGAAGTGGTGTCGTTCGATGGCCTTGTACAGCCGTGTTGTCACCTGATTAATTTCGCTGCCGTCGTGCACGATGCAGCAGGGCATCATACCCGGGATGGCGGTATCGTGCAGCAGCGCCAGTCCTTCAACGTGATCCTGCACCGCCTCCGGACCTCCCGCCGCCTCCACGGCAGCCCGGCGCACGCGGCCTTGGCCGAGTATCATTACCGGCCAGCCGTAGTTATGGCCCATGTACTCGGCGCGGAAGACGGCGGGATCAAGGAACCCGCGGTAGGTATCGTTCGGTCCGATCACGGAGTTCAGGTGTTCACCATTCCACTGATAGGTGAAGAACCCACTGAACGCCATATTGTAGATGCCGTTCGACGCCAACCCGATATCGGTGTCGCGCGCGGCAAACTGCGGATTGCTCAAGGTGACGTTATACAGACGTTTCGTGACATCGCGCAGCTTCAGCGCAGGGCCGTACGGGTTGTCATAATAGAGTCCCCGGTAGCCATACTTCTGCTGATAGCGCCAGTAGCGCCAAACGAAGAAATCGCGGAAGCTCTTTGAGGCCACGGTCGGAGTGATCAAGCCCTCGGTCGGTCGTTGGAACGCATCGGCCATCCACTCTGCTCCGTAGCGGGCAAAGTCATCCGTTCCGGCGTGG
>JAGUZN010000175.1 GCA_020060775.1 Armatimonadota bacterium | reverse complement strand
GTCTCCGACGGCCAGGCGCTCAGCAGCGACTTCACGCCTAAAGCGCCGTTGCCCTGCCGCAGCCGCAGACTGCGCACACAGGGCAGCTCGGCATCGACAGTGATTTCCCCGAAGGCGCCGGACAGGGTGAGATATGCCTCGTTCATGTTCGTGTCTCCTCTGGCACGGACTGGTCCCCCACCGACGGTGGCGGTGCGGGATACATAGTGACGTACTACTCGCTTACTTTCGCATGTCAGCGCTGATCGTGTGCCGATCCACACGATAGCGATCGTGCCAACACGTCACACGCCGTCATCGATTGTTCCGGTCGACCGGAGAGGTCCACACCATGGGAGTTTCTCCTCTATGCTATACAGCGTTCGAAAATGAAGACGACGGGATCAAACGGTGCGAGTGCGACCGGGATATGCCAGCGCATCGGCTGTTCCGTATCGCGCATGGCGAGGTCGGCTAACGACTGCCAGGCGCCGGTACGGGTGAGGTAGCGACCGTGACCGCCATGCCAGGAGGTATCGGACATCTCCACGATGACCTGATCTTGAATATCAAACGAAAGGTTCGTCAGACATACGGTGAGTTGCTGGGCGTCTTCCCAGACCTGCACGCCCACGTCACTCGGCGATAGCAGCCAGAGCGGGACGGCATCCGGGCACATCCAGGCGAGTATCCGCCGCAACTGTTCACGTCGGTGATAACGGATCAGATGGCGCATCTCGCCATCCTGAGCATGAAGGGCATATGGCAGCACGGCGATGCGTCCGCCGAACGCATTCGTAAACAGCGTAACGCCTGCGGAGACCATACATAAATCGTCATCCACGATCTTTGAAACGATCCGACTGCCCGTGCGCGGTTGCAGAGATTTCACGCTCTCCAGTCGGTGGCCACGCAGGGGAATGAGGCATTGCGTGTACTGCCCACTCATTGCCGGATCGGTGAGCCGTTCTCCGCGTGATACCGGCAACGTTTCACCGACGTCACACCCAATCGCTCCCGCGTACCCCATCTCGCCGAGTGCATGTGCCGCCCGCGCATCGAGCAACAGGCCACCACTCAGTAACGTGCGTATCTCCGTTTCATCCAGACAGCATACCGAATCCCCGATCATCAAGCGTAGAGGACTGTCATCGAACGTGCTTGGGATGCCCAAATGGCCTAAGATTTGGGCGGCCACAAACGCCGGCCAATCGAGGTCGCTCACCGCTTCAACCTTGCCACGAACGTGATCAGGCGAAGAGAACTCCCAGCGCAACTGCACGCCGCGGCGCGTTCCACGCGCGGGTGCTGCACGTCGCAGCGCCTCGAAATAGGGGCGATTCGTGCGTAGCATGGGGGCAAAGTCTGGTTCGAGGCATGGCGAATCACCGTCGTAGCTGGCAGCGCTGATGGCTGGGTTCGGCATACCGTTCAAGATCCCCTGGGCGATTTGATACCGGGTTACCGCAAGGCTCTTCGCCAATCGGCTCCCGGGAGTAGTCTCGATTTCCGGGGTGTACTCGACATCGTCACCCAGTATGTGCCGTACAAACTCCATGTAGTACAGCCCCGCGAACAGGTCACGCCGCTGCCAGTCCTGATAGCCGCCAATGCAGGGGCGCACGAGTGCTGGACTCTCAACGGGATGCAACGCCTCCAGTACGTTGGCCAAGGTATGCCCCAATGCGGGCAACGTGTGAACGCTTGGTACCATCATGCCCACCTTCGTGTTGGGACTGACGCGCTGTACCGCACGCCGCATCACCTGGGCCAGTGCTACCAGGCGTTCACCCAGAAAGGCACGCCAGGCACGCCGAACCGCCTGATCTTCACGGAGCGCATCCCGCAGTGCCGGCCGTGTCCAGGTCGTCCCCACGTGATCGCCAAAGCAGCACAAGTGCAGGTCGCAGAAGCACCCCCAGGTCTCACGCTCTCCCTGCAGCATATAACGATGGTCATCATCCACATAGATGAAGGCCGGCTGCACCGAGGCCAATGCCGCGAATAGCTCCTCAAGGTAACGATCGAGTTTGGGGTCGAGCAGGCACGGAGTGCGATAATCGCAGACACCATCCGCATAGGTTGCCCAGTAGTCATAGTCCAGATGGCCGCGGTGGTCGGTGCGTGAGACGCGCATGTTGTACGTCGCATTGATCCCCAGCGTAATGCCGTGATCATCGAATACCGCTTTTGCCCTCCGCAAGCTGGCAATTTCCCGCGCCATGTCTGCTGATGACAACTGATTCCACACCAGGTACTGAGCCTCGGTAAACAGCATCACATGCCGAGTCTCGGTCTCACGACACCAGGCAAGGATCTCCTGCAAGCGTTCTTCAATTCGCCAGTAGGGTAAATAGAGTCGCAATATATAGTTGATCGTTTCCGGCGAAAAGATGCGCTTACAGCCGTCGAGGACAGCTGGGCGAGAGGATGTTGGCGATAGCATCAGTTACTTCCTTTGTGTCGAGCATTAAAATTCTGGGGCGGAATCACGCTCACTGGTATGGTGATTCTCGGCTCACACCGGCTGCCATGCTTGATGGCATGTAACGGGCACGGCAGCCGGTTGTGGTTCACTTCTCCAACACCACTTCACCTAGCGCCCCGGTGTCCCATACTTTCCAAGGCATTAAATGCACTTGCCGCGGGATGTAATAGGGGTTCTGATGGAATGTCGGGCTCCAGGTCAGCGTTGCCAGTTGTCCATTGGGCAATTTCGCATCACTGGCCCGGACGAAATTGATGTAAAACGGTTTCCCCAGTGGAGCGCCAGCCGGCAATAGCTTGTGCAGCGGTAGTGCAAGCAGAACCGTCCAACGGTTGGCGGTGATATCGGACGTCAGTGGTATTGTAATGTCCCACTCGTCACCCGCTTCTTCAAAGAAGCGTTTTGTCAGGATGTCTCCACGTGAGTTAATCCACAGCCTTCGGAAGGGTTGTGCACGTCCACGCGTGTCCGCAACATACATTTCCCACGTATCATCGCTCTCAATGCGCGATGAAGCCATGAGTCCCGTTGTCTCAATTTGATCTTCAGAGAGTCGAACATAGAGGTACTCGCCATCGTGTGCGATCTGGGCGTGCACCGCGCGGTCGGATGGGTACCCATCCACCGTCGGCCATGCGCTCACGGCATCCGCCGCTCGATTGACCACCGCCGCTGCTGTTGTCCAATCAATGGCACCCGCATCCCCACTGGCCGCCGGCACACGTGGAACGCGAAGGCGTGGGGCGCCCTTCCGCTTTAACACCTCACGCAATGGTTCGTTTGCGGCGCGCAACTGGTAGTTGGACGCGGCGGTCACCATTGGCCTCCAGATGCCCGCTTCGAATGCCGCGACACGTTGTCGCTCAAGTTCTGAACCCGCGTGCGTATGCATCCGCGCTGCATCCATCAATGACTGCCATCGTTTCATCCGTTCAGCGGTACCGAGGTATTTCCAGGCAATCTCTTCACTCTGGTGGGTATAGCGAGAGTTGGCCGTTTGGATGGATTCAGGATAACTCTGCGGATCGCTATAGATTTCCTCCATCTCACGGTATAGCTGCTCGAGCGGCGCTCCCGCCTGTCCATAGTAACGCGTAAAGAATTCGTGGAGAAGCGTCTCCACATCCTGTGTAGGATCATCGAGCAGTTTGAAGGTCACGTAAGTATCGATCTGTTCACCCAAGCCGTTCAGGAAAGCGCCGGCAATGCCATCCCGGGCAAACATCTTGATTTGGCGGGCGGCCGTTCGGGCAAAGAAGCCTGGAAACATCCGCTCACCCATGATCTCTCGCGGGAAGGTGTAGTAGAGCCACACATAGAGCGGACGTTTACTCTGCCTGGCTTCCTGCACCCAGGCATCATAGAGCGCCTGTTCTCGCTTGGCGGTGAAGGGAACCCAGTAATTGCGCGTGCGCAGGCAGAGCATGACCGCCACGTTCGGCTCCAGTGGTTCTCGCGCCGGTGGAAAGGAGTAATTTTGATACGCCAGTGTCGTCACATAAGCGTGCGGATGTGATTGCCGAAGTTCGCGCGCGACACGGTTAACAAAATCGTAGACGTAGTTGCTGGCGCTATACACATCGACCGGTTCCAGGAATGGCACTTCTGCAGGATTGGGCGTCAACTCCAACAGGGCTTTACAGCGGGAACACTGGCAGAACCCCCCTCCTTTGCCTCCGCCATCCTCCGGGACAAGGGAGACGTAGGTGTTCCCGTGTTGCCGGGAGTTCAGCCGGTTCGGCTTGCCCGTGCTCAAGCTCTCGCGGGCATCGGCCACCACCTGCTGGAAGAAGGCCTCGTTCGCGTAGCACATCTTTGCCGGCAGGGTGTACCCCTGGGCAAACCACTCCGGGTGCTGAGCACGCAGTGCGTGGTAGCCGTAGAACGAGTGGCCGATAGTGTATGCTTCGCCGCCCATGCGAAGACGGCAGCGCCACACGCGCATCTCTCGGCCTTCGTACGGCGGGTCGAACCATAACTCACGGTACGGTGTCAGGTAGACACGCCGTTGATAGTCTGCTTCGCCTTGCCCAACACGATAGCGGAAGGCCGGCATGCGGCATACTTCAACGCCGCTCACCGTCAGCGTCGATTGCGTCGGATAGACCATCCCCGCTTCGGTTGGCGCGTACCACCGCACGCCACAGTGTCGTTCGAGAAAATCGTACACGGCATAACAGGTCGCTTGATCAGCGTAGGGATCAGGGATCCCGGCCCCGCTTGCATAGTCGATCCCGCGAGTGTCAAGGGCATCCTTACCGGCCAGAATGAGCGTATCGGACTGAATGCGGATGAGATACTCTTGCGGGCGAAAGTCTGCCACGCGCACTCCAGCCGCCCGCAGCAGCGCGCTGTCGCCCACCAGGATGCGTGGTCCCTGGCCCGCAGCGCCTTCACTGACAATCGGCAAGGTGACGCCAGTAATTTTGCGCACATGGTACTGCAACTCAGCAGCTGCCCACTGCGCCGCTTGCGTCGGGCGGTCAGCCAACACCACCTGCGCGCGTGGCTGCCCATCGCGCACCAGCGTCATCGGTGTCTCGGCCGCGCGCATGGCGATGGGCAGCAGAAGGCACACGCCCAGGATCACACTAATTCTCCAGTATTTTGCATGCGTAATATTCATTTTTCACCCCCAGTTGCCCGCAACAAGGTCTCGGCCCGCACGATAGCAGCAGCCACCTTCGTACGACGCTCCAGCAGGCGTGAGCCATCAGCGGTGTACTGGGACGCCGATGTCAAGAGATCAGGAGCGAGGATCAGTAGTGACTGCGCCTCCTTGAGAAATGGGGCATCAGCGGGACGTTTCAGCGCGCGGAGTTGATCAAGGCGTTCCTGCAATAGATGCAGGTAGTCAAAATCCTCAATCCCATCGCGCAACTGTGCGAGGCGCAAACTGGCGGCAGGACCGTCGGGGCCGGGGTAAATATAGTAATTTTGCCCCATTCCCCCCTCGGCATCCTGCCAGACCCATGGCGAGTGCGGCCATCGATCCTCCGGCTTCATTTTGAATTGCGGGTTCATGCCCATATAACTGGTCGATGTGAAGCACAAATAGCCATCAAGGTCATAATGCCAGCACATCCAGGGCACAATACGTTTCATCACCAGTGGGCTGTCGATCATTGAATTCGGATCCACATGGCGGCTGCAGGTGTAAGTCCAGACTCGGTCACCGGCGTGTTGATACCCCTGCAATTCGTTGACGAGATGGGGAACGGTGTCGAGACTCGGGGCCCACTGTGTGATATAGCCCACACCCGCCCCCTGATGCCGCCCATGGTGCGGCACGCCGAAGGAAAGCGTGCGGAGCCCCGGCATCTCCTGGCGGATGATGGCGTAATCATGCTGCATTTTGCGCATGCGTGAAATGGTGTTCGGCTCGTCGACGCTCTCCCAGTACGCGGTCTTATCCCAGCCCTTTGCCTGGATGTGTTGCCAGTATGCACGCAGGCACTGCCGGAAGAGATCGCAGTTCTGCCATACGTAATCCGACCGCTCGTGCGCCGGCACATCCCAAACGGGGTGTCCTTCGGGCGGATAGCGTTCGCTCTTCCCCGTGCTTTGGTCATGCAGCTGTATGCGTCGGCCATAGATTCCTGCGAAGAGACCGGCCAGTCGGTCGTTGCAGGAGAAATTGACATTCCAGGCAGCATTCCCATGGCGCATCGCAACTTCCATGAAGCGGTCGATGGCACTGAAGTCAAAACTGTAAGTGCCGTCTTTCTGGAGGATGATTTCGATGCGAAATGTCGTGAGTTCAGCGCCGTAGGGGTATGAGCTGATGCGATACCGCTGGCAGAAAGCCGCGCACCGCTCATAGAACTCCAGTGGCATCTCCTGATTCGGATAATACCAATGATGGAGATCGGGATGCGGCGTAAACCACATGTCGGTCGCAAGGGCCGGGATAAGTGGCAGGGTGAAGTCGTGGACGGTCACTGTCAGTGGCAAGCTTACCGCCGGCCCCCCCTCGGCCTCGACGACGATCGCACCGTGGTAGACGCCAGGGGCCTGCTCAGCCGAGGCGTATACCGTCAACCATAACGGGTGTACGCTTGCGGCGTCCAAATCGCATGCCTGGGTAAATGGCAGCAGCGGGTCGGGCCACGCTTCCCGAAAGTCGGGTTTGGCGTTCGCGGGTCGCTGGCGATACACCTCGATCACCCGGCAGACTTCAACACTGGCTGCATCAAAGACCTCGCCATCTCCGCGGCGCAATGCCGTGACCGTGCAGCGGACATTCCGCAGATCCTTGAACGGAATTAACACGAACTGGGCGCTTTCCCCTTCACGGCGGGCCAGTTCCATGGAGACCGGTTGAAGAATCGGTCCACGAAAGATGCTGTCGGAGAACACCTGATCAAAGGTCGAAGCGTTACCAAGGGCAAAGCAGGCATCCGGCGTCGTCGCCTGGACGATCTGTTGGTGCGAGGTGTTCAGCGCTCGGCGTTCGAAGGCGCCGACCTGCTCCTGCATCTGTAACACCTCAGCCGTGAACGTCTGCCAGCGTGCCGGGGAAAACTTAGCTCGCGTGCGATAGGCGTTCGTAAGGGTGCGTACCGTCGCTACCAAAGTCTCGCATTCTCTGGTCACCGCGCGCATCGCTGGGGATGCCCCGGCAATCTTGATTAACGCGTTGACTTGATGCAGGGTGCGCTGTGCCTCCTGGAGTGCACCGGCCACATCCGGCAATACCTGACGCTGGCGCCAGCAGTAGCGCACGGTATCATGCGCATCTCGAGCCTGCACGGCGATATCCAATGTGCCGCCATCCAACAACGTGCAGGGCAATGCCACACGCCTCTCCACGCCCGGGGGAATGTCGTAACGCAGCGTTCTGACCGGTGTCGGTTGGTGTCCGGAACGCTGGGTATCCAGGCTAAAGTATAGTCGTTGTCGTGTATCGGATGGATTGTTGACTGTAAAGCAAAGGGCATTGTTCCCCAGCGCCAGTTGTGGCATCTCTCCTGCATGCACGCGCAACGCTGTCGCATTTTCGCGCTCGCCAAAGACCAGTTGTCCGAACTGCGTGGGGGCGTGAAACCCACCGTGACAGACAGACCAATTGATCCATTCGCTCGTTCGTGGAATGCCACGATTGAAATTGACGCCCCAAATATCGCCAGGCATTGGGGTGGCAGCCGCTTCACCCAGATTGGCTAGTGTGGTGAACGGGATGCGAAACTCTAAGTACCATGCGTGCGCATCACTAAAGTCACGGACAATCCAATCACCATGCCAGGAAGTCCCTTCCCGGCTCGACATATCAAACCGCACTCCTAACGCATTGGCCATGATTTGAAAATAGCTGGCACGGTCGAAATTGGTATCCAGAAAGATCTCGACCGAGTCGTCGCCAACCACATTGTTATCCTTGGCGTCGGGCGGGGTCATCGCCTGGACCTTCGTGATCTCAGTATCAAAGCAGGTGAATAATATATACAGGTGTTCCGTATCGTAGAGCACTCGCACGGCGGTCTTCTGCGTGGGATATCCTGTTCCGCCAATGAGTGTAAACTCCTCGGTGACCTCTGCATGCCGCCAGCAGGCATCATCCGGGCGCCCATCGACGAGGGGGGCCGTGGCGGTATACTTGACTGTGAGACTCTTCCCATGCACTGTTGGGCCTGCTGCGGATGCCATACCAGCCAGACCGCAGAACACGACACTCATCATGCACAAGCCAATGCGTATATGTGTCAGGGTGAACATTTACCCCTCTCCTTCACAGAGAGGATGAACGTACAACGGCCCATCCGTACATGCGCCAACGCTCATCCTATGCGTTACTGTCATCGTCCGGGCGGGATGAACACACAGCGGAAGCCATAGGCCCCGTTCACGGTGGTTGGTGCGAGATAAGTCCGTCGATACGCTAGTTGTTGTGAATCGGTAGCACAACTGTACCAGGTACTGCGTACGACTTTAAACGCGCCTGTCGCCGGTCCTGTCGGATCGGTTTCAGCCGGAAAGACCAGGCCGCTTGTGTCTTGGTACCAGTCGCTGCAGAATTCATAGACATTACCGGCCATGTCCAGTGCGCCACACGGGCTGGCTCCCGCAGGGATGCTACCAACGGGCTTGGTGGTTCCTCCGCTGTTGGTAACGTTCACATATAGTGAGCTATCCGCGGTGTTGCTGCTCCAAGGGTATATGTACGCTTTAGGCCCGCGCGCTGCCAGTTCCCATTGCGCCTCGGTAGGGAGGCTAGCGCCCGCCCAGGTCGCATAGTCATTCGCACTGTTCCAGCTCACTCCTCCAATTGGATATTTCGCGTAGTCCTCATTTTGATACCAGGTGGTGTTATCACCACTCCAGGAAGCAAAAGGCTTGTTGGGCATGGTCGCGCCCGTGGCTTCGCAGAACGCCCGGTATTGCTTCACCGTAATCTCGTGTTTGTAGATAAAGAAGCCTTTGGTAATCGTGATTTTGCGCGCGTTGTAGTTCCGAGCACCCCCTGTTGCTCCACTGCCCTGTATGATCGCTCCTGCTTCGACATAGACCATATCTACATTGCCAAAGGGAAGCCCTGTAGTCACCTCCACGTGGCCGTCAACGTAACTGGCGAGCAGACGATTGCTGTGACGCAGGTCGAGGTCAAACGCGCTATAGGCCACATTATCATAGGAGACCGGTGTGGTCGTTGCACTGTGCTGACCGTCTGCGGTCAGCATCTGCGCTTCTGGACTCTCAATCTCCCCTAATGTCATACTGGAGGCTAACCGATGATATACGTAGGCGTTGGCGACCTTTTTACCCTTGGTCGGACACATGAGGATGTTGCGGTCGACATTCAGTTCGACCCAGACATTCGAATGATCAGGCAATGTCTCGTCGTGGTCCTGGGCGTACATCAGGATCGCCACAGCGATCTGCCGCTGGTTGTTGAGACATGATGTCTGCCGGGCCTTTTCCCGTGCTTTGGCGAACACCGGGAAGAGAATGGCGGCGAGGATAGCTATTATCGCTATCACGACGAGAAGTTCGATGAGGGTGAAACCTCGGTGATTGGTCTTCATTCTCGTTCTCCTTATAACTTCATATAGCAGGAGGTCGCTCCTACCATTGATATAGTAAACCCCCACTCGATATTGCCGTCAACAGCCACTCGCTGGTAATATTGTGCCATGGCACGGAGGGCGACATGATTTCATTACGTGAATTGGCGCGCATCGCGGGGGTCTCGCACACGACGGTTGAACGCGCTTTTCAGCCCAATAGCGAAATCGCAGCGCAAACCCGGCAGCGCATCCTGGCGTTAGCACAGGAACACGATTACGCACCATTAGTGCGCATACAACCCAAGGCCGCAGCACTTACCCGGGTTATCGGGTGCATACTCCATGACCTGGAGTCCACTGGCGGCAACCGACTACTCCAGGAGCTCGAGGCTGCATGTGAACAACACGCTTTTGGGTGGCAAGTCCACTTCGCAAGGGCGCGTTTGCTCACAACAGTGCACCACCTGCATGCGTATGAGGCGGCATCCGTAGCAGGCATTCTCTGCCACCCTGGTCATTATGAACCATTGCCAGCCGAACTCATCCGACGCTTCCACGCCAGAGGCGTCCCCTTCGTGACATTCGATGTTACGACAGCGGAATGCCCGGTTGATTGGGTCGGCACGGATGAGGAAGCGCTGGGGGAGATGGCTGTCGATTACCTGTATGGTCTCGGGCACCGTCGTATCGCCTATGTTGCCCATCTCTCCAAAGGCCCGGTTGCCGGACGCCCACAGGCGGTGCATCAAGCGCTCATGCAGCGAGGATTGAACACGGACCTTTGTATCGATATTGATTTCAAAGACGCCTACCATGCGCTGATGCACGTACTCAACACCGCAGATCGTCCTACCGCGATCATAGGAGAAAGCGACCTCGTAGCGGTCAAAGCACTCAGTGCCGCTCAGCACCTGGGGATCAAGGTGCCATTTCACCTTAGCATTTTAGGCATTGGTGATTACCCGTATTCCGCCTATTGTACCCCCCCGCTGACAACGATCGCCCAACCGCATGAAGAGGTCGCCCGACGGACCATCGATTTGCTGTTTACGCGCCTGGCAGACCCCACCCAGCTTCGCCTGAATCAAGTCGAGCGCATCGCATTGCAGCCCACGCTCGTCATGCGTGCCTCCTGTGCGAAAGTCTCATCGTAACACTGGGTCACTGCGAACCTAACAACGCGCGTCGGTATCTGTCAGTTACGAGCCTGGAACCTCCTCGAAACGGGTAGGGAGCATCGATATCCCGCAGCAACGCGTCGCCGTGCTCGCGCCGTAGAAGGCGCAAACAGCTTCTGAGACAGACGGGATATGCGCTCGACCAGACGGCACCAATCTCTCACCGCAACAGCTTACCGAAACCTCGCGACCATCACCAAACGGGCCGGGGTCGGTATTACGCTACACGGCCTGCGTCACAGTCAGGTAACCTTGCTGCTGGACGCAGGGGTACCCCTGCAGGTGGTCAGCGCCCGAGTCGGCCACAGCGAGACCTCGACCACATTGAACATTTACGCCCATGCCCTGCCGACGCCGCAAAGGCAAGCGGCGGAAATCGTTGGGAAATTACTCCAGAAGCGGCAGACGGACCAAGGAGAGTCGTGATCACCCCTGGTGACCAACGCCTCTTTTCCAGGCCAGTAAGCACCGTGCCCTCGCGACGTTGCGACCAAACCGGCCTGACAGGCACGAAAAAGGCCCCGTTTCGAGCGTGAAACGGGGCCTGAACGTGGCTGCCGGACTAGGATTCGAACCTAGAACCCCCTGATCCAGAGTCAGGTGCGCTGCCAATTGCGCCATCCGGCATCGGCAGACCATATTATAGAAGAAGGGTCCGCGTCGCGTCAAGGGTGATTCCGCGTCGCCATGCGCTCACCGTGACCTTCCTGCACACGCTGTACCCGCTCGCCCCCACCGTGAAACCGAACGCTGGCGCCATCAGGCGACACAACCTGTCTCTCTTTTCACCTACGTAACAGCACACTTTCATCAGAGCTTGTCGGAGAGCATCACCTGCGGTAATCACGTACCCACATACCGGCTACACCGCGTAGTCCACCCAGGGACTGGAGCACGCAAACCGCCCGGCCGCCAAACAGCGTTTCGCGCGCGGCAGGAAAATCACCGAGTTTACATTATTCGCATTGCAGGGCATGGCCTGCTTGCTGCCCTCATGCGAGGAGAATACTTCCTGCAGGCGCTCAATCGGTGACCGGTCCTGTGAGGCGAGTAATAACCGCTCCATAATCTCGTAACGCTCACGCCCGACACCGCCAAAGAAATTGATCGCCCACTCGTGATCGTATCCGGCGCGGTCCAGCGCGTCCAGCATCTCCGGCGATCGGAAGTAACTGGTCGCCACCAGCACATCCTGCTCCGGCCGGCGCAAGGCTTTGAACCCCTTCACAGCCTCCAGCAGCACCATCTCGCCGGTGGCATCCGCCATGCCGGACAATCCCACCATCTCAAATGGCTTGACGAACTCCAGTGCCTCTGCCACGGTGCGGCACTGCTGCAGGAGCACATAAGTCAGCGGGACCACGCGGTCGCCCTGCGGGCGCAGGCCGGGCGCGCCGGGCTTCAACTTGCCGGCCTCCGCCGATGCGCCGGTGATGCACAACCCGTGCTCGTTGATCCCCCGCGACCAGTGCGTGCCCGGCCACACCAGGTGGATCAGCCGGTATCCGTGCGCCGGCGTGATCTTCTGGATGGAAGGAAAGAACGGGTAATCCTCCAGCACACCGCCCAGCACCGGACCCTCCTGCGAGTCGTTCACACCGACGACATAGCAGTGTTCTTCACACTCGGGGCGACCCGGGTCAAAGCGGTGGTACACGCGCAACGCCAGGCAGGCGATATCCTGCAACGGCAACCCGCTGCCCTGGGCGATCCCTTCTAGTTCCTCGATATACGCCGGAAAGAAGCGGCGGTGGTGCTCAATGGTCTCTTCCGTCAACTCAGCAATGCGCTGCGGGGTGGCATGGTGGGCATGCTGCGGGCAGAGACCGGCAATGCTCGCCTCGATCAGCGGCGCAAAGGTCTGGCCGATCTGGGTGCCAATCTCGCGGGGGGTTCCGGCGAATTCGTAGTATCTCACGGCGCGATAGCTCCTGTATGCACAAAGCGGTACTGCTAGGGCAGTATAGGTTGCACCACCAGCCATGTCAATCCTGTTGGGGAATCAGTTAGCCCTTGAGCGTCCGCGCCACCCCCATCAGTGCATACACGCCGTTGCTGGCGGCCACGACGAGGCATTCGATGGAGAGCATGGTGCGGGCAGAGGCATCGAAGAGCACGGCGCCGCCGGCGGGGAACTCCTCGTCGCCATGCCAGACCGCGTACGTGACCGGGAGCAACGGGAGCACAGGCAGCGTCACTGCGGCATCGCCCGTGGCCGCGCGCGTCCCGCCCAGGCGCTCGGCGGCAGCGTACAGCAGATCAGGCTTTCCGTCAAAGGTGCGCACCAGCGGATTCACCGCGCGTTTATGAAAACTCGGTTCGTAGGTGGCGGCGCCGGGGATCTCGCGAAAGGCGATCAACTCGCCGGTGGCCGTGCGCGGCACGGCATCGAGGAGATAATTGAGCAGCAGCACGCGCACCGGCAGCGATACCTCCTCCGGCGATCCTTCGCGCGCCACCGCCCCGGAGGGCCACTGCAGCGTGTACGTTTGGCCGAGGTACGGCACGCGCAGTGCCGTCAACTCTTCCGCATACACGGTATCGCTTCGAAGGGCCAACGCGGCAGGAACCGCCCGGGCAAAACGGGCGAGCGCGGACTGGTAGGCAGCTTCATACCCTTTGTGTAAATTTGAGTCCGTCATCTCCTCTTCCTTACGACACTTGCGGCTCGATGCCCTTCCCCCATCACCGCCGGTTGCCGTCTTGCGCCATGCTCGGCACCGGGCGGGCATCGACGATCTCCAGCGGGATGGCTCGCTCCACTGTGACGCGGTCGCGTTGCAGGCGGATGAGGGCGAGCAACCCGTTACTCCACCATTGGCCCGAGCGATCGAACAGGCAGTTGCCCAGGCTATACAGGATGGGACGATCGCGATAAGTCTCTATCGGCTGGGCGACGTGGGGGTGATGGCCGATCACCAGATCGGCGCCCGCGTCGATGGCGAGTCGCGCCACGCGCTGCTGGCCCGCCGTAGGCACCGGCAGGTACTCCTTGCCCCAGTGAAACGACACGATGAGCAGATCGGCATCCGCGTGCGCCCTGCGCAGTTCGTCACCCAGCGTTTCCTCATTGAGGATGGCCAGCGACGGCTGATCGTCAGCAGGCAGATACCCCTCCGGCGCCCACCAGGTATACGCCGCCACGGCGATGCGCAGGCCGTTGCAGACGACAATATGCGGGGCGATCGCCTGTGCCCTCCCCGTGCCCGCGCCGGGGGCGGCGATACCGAGCGCCCGCATGGCCTCCACGGTCGCCGCCAGCCCGTCGCGGCCGTAATCGTAGGTGTGATTATTCGCCAGTGCGGCAATGTGAAATCCGCCCGCGCGCAGCACCTCCGCCGCCATCGCCGGGTCCGCACGAAAGGAGTAGCGTTTGGGGATCGCCAACCCCCCCGCGGTGACCGCGCATTCCAGGTTGCAGAAGCGCAGGTCCGCCTGCCGCAGCAGATCGGCCACCTCCGCCCACGGCCACGCCGG
>JAGUZN010000193.1 GCA_020060775.1 Armatimonadota bacterium | reverse complement strand
GGGCGCCAGCTGCAGGGTGCCGGCGAGCGCGCCGATGGCGATGACCAGCGCGATGCCCAGCGCCAGGATGAGCGTGATGGGCGCCACCCGTTGCGCGACCTGTTGCCCCTTGCGAGCGATGATCATCACCAGCCCGATGAGCAGGAAGGCGGCCACCGGCAGGGCGACAATGAGCCAGCTATAGTGTTGTGCGATGGAAGCGAATTCCATGGTTGTTATCCGATCTTCGTCATCGTCTCGGGGTTCGGGCTTCGGGGTTCGGGGTTCGGGTTGGCCGATCCGACGTGCCCCCTTTTCCTTTCAACGATTGTATGAGTGCCGAGAGCATACACCCGATCCTGTGCGCCAGGTGCAGCGTTTCTCTTGCGGTGACTTCACTTATATACTGTAAGCGTATGGCGATCGTTATATGGGTCTCAACTTCCATTAACGATCCTCTCGCCATAGACAGGTGATGCATATACTCCAGACGGTGACTTCTCCCCCACCCTTCCGCAATATTGGCTGGCACCGATACTGCAGCCCGCCGTAATTGGCTAGTCAGCCCAAACCTTTCATCTGCCGGAAAGTTTCTGGACAAACGGTATACCGATTCAACTAACTCGATTCCAGCATTCCAGACTTCAAGGTCTCGGTACGATGAGATGGTCATCCTAACCCCCATTCACTTATCACTTTTGTCCCACGTTAACTGTTCTCGCTATCTATTTCCAACAAGGTCGTAGCCCAAGTAGTGCTCTACGATACAGTACATCCAAATATTTCGACCCACCTCGAACCCCGGCCGTTGCCTAGCCGCGCATGAGGCGGATCTGCTCGAGGTCGACCGTGCCGAAGCGACGGTAGAGGTTGAGCACGATGGCCAGGCCGACGGCGGCTTCGGCGGCGGCGACGGTGATGACGATGAGCACCGCCACCTGCGCCTCCATGCGTTCAGGCCAGAAGTAGCGCCAGGCGGCGACGAAGTTGAGATTGGCGGCATTGAGCATGAGCTCGACGCCCATCAGCGCCGCAATGGCATTGCGGCGGGTGATGAGCGCGACGGCGCCGACCACGAAGAGCAGGGCGCTCACTGCCAGGATTCCGGTAATGGGTATAACCACGATTGCTACCTCGTCAACTCCGTATACGCCTCGGTGCGTTCGTCATGCGCCATAATTTCTTCAGCCGGCAGGGCCTCATCCGGTGCGCGGCGCTCTTTGCGCGCGAGCACGATGGCCCCGATCATAGCCGCCAGCAAGAGCACGGAAGCGATCTCGAAGGGGAGCAGGTATTGCTGCAGCAGCGTGAGCCCGACCGCCGACACATCGGTCACCGGCACCCCGGGCGCCAGCAGGAGACGATCAATATCGACCCCGGCTTCCCTCCAGGGCGTGATGACGGCGGCGCCGACCAGCGCCACCACCAGCAACAGCGCGGCGAGCACCACCGGGATCACGAACCGATTGGATTGCGCCTCATCGGTATCCGCCGCATTGCGGGTGAGCGTGACGGCGAAGACGATAAGCAGCAAGATGGCGCCGATGTAGATGAGCACCTGGATCGCGGCCAGGAACTGCGCGCCGAGATACAGGTAAAATCCGGCCACGCCGGCGAACACGGGGAAGAGCCAGAAGGCGGCATGGATCATGCTGCGACTGGCGGCCACCTTGATGGCCCCTCCCACCGTGACCAGCGCGAGCAGGGCGAATATGCTGTAATGTACGATTTCCTGCGTCGTCATGGCTTCCATCGTCAGGCTTCACTTTCCACCGGTTTGCGCGGCTTGGGCACGAAAGGTTGTTTCCCCGGGCGCAGGTCGCCACCCATGGTGGAGGGCAGCACGCCGGGCATGGCCGCCTCTTCCGGCTGCGCCAATGCGGCCAGGTCCAGGTGCAGCGTGTCGCGCCCCGCGGTGCACCGCACCGGTTGCTGCGTCATGCCGAGCGCTTCAAAGGGACAGGCTTCCACGCATAACCCACAGAACAGGCATTTTTCTAACTCGATGGTGTAGCTGGCCACCTTGCGGTTTTCCGCGCTGACCGTAATGCACTGGCCCGGGCAGGCTTGCGCGCAGATCTTACAGCCCGTGCAGCGCAGTTCACCGGTCTCCGGTTCGCGTACGAGCACGAACCGCCCCCGGTAGCGCGGCGGGATGGGCCGCGCCTCCGGCGTGCTCCAGCGCGGCGCATAGGCGTACTGGTAGGTCACCGGCTTGCGGAAGTTGTTGCGCAGCGTCGTCCACAGGCCGACACCGATCGCCCACAGGCCTGAACAGAATTGTCTGATTGCGTTCACCATCATTACAACCTAATCGGCGTTCATCTCCAACACGCGCACACCGTAACACGCCAGTGCCGGCCAATGCCGGTGATCGCGCACCGTGGTCGGCGGATTGCTGCCGCTCGCCAGATGGCAGCGGGCGTCGCCACGCGCCTTGCGCGCCAGATTGACGACCATCGCGCGCTGCTCAAGCGTGACCCCGGCGATCGGCACGCTCCCCTCGTCATCCTCGATCAGTACATCGCCCGGCTGCTGCGTGAGGCAACTCAGCGCGAACGTCACATGATCAAAGTCGATCCGCACCGCCGTGCGCTCATTGTCGATAAAGCGCGCCTCGCGCACCTCCAGCGGGCGCCAATCGTGCTGTCGCCCGTACACCATGCCGAGGGCGATGCAGGCACAGCGTTGACCCAGCAGCACGCAACCTGCCGCACTGATATGAATGAGGTCGGATAACGGCAGATCCAGCGTCGGCACGACGGCGACGTTCGGCAAGGTGCGGCTAGCCTGTCGCTGCGCCTCACGGAGCAGCGACCACCCGATATCAGACTCGGGTGCGGCAACCAGCACGCGGTTCAACTGCACGGTGACGATGGGCAATTGTGCGCCATACCGTGCACGCACGTGCCCAACGAATTCGGCAAACCGCTCCAGGTAGGTCGGTGCGCACTCTGCGCTGGCATCCGATGATCCTTGATACCATGTCATGCCGGCGATACGTCCGCCCGCCGCCTCGATGAGCCGTTCCATGTTCGAAAACAGCGAGGGCGCTTCCCCAACGTACTCGGGCATCCACCATTGCAGTGCCGCCCCGCCATACGCGGTCATTACGAGACCGATCGGCACGCCCGTCGCCTGCCAGATTTCACGAGCGAAGGCCAACCAGGGCGACACGGCCACCGGCCCGCCCTCGCGGTTCACATCGCGATCCACGCCGGTGGGATCGGACAGCGGATGGGTGGCGAGACGCCAGACGCCGTTGCGCCCGCAGAGCGATACCCCGATCGCCGGTGGGTCCACCACGATGCCGTGCCCATAGCCGACGGCATTGCTCTGCCCGGCGACCACCCAGATATCGCCGACGAACACGTGCGAGATATTATCCCCCGTGCCCAGCCAATTCACATTCGCACTCAGGCCGCGCGCCTGTACTTGATAGGGCCCGCCGGTCGGCACGCGCAACGTCGCCTGCCAGGTGCGCTCGGCCAGCTCCTCCGCCTGCACCCAATCGACCACCGGGCGCTGATCGTGCTCATGCACGACGCGCACCAGCACGCCGGCGAAATCACCTGCCCAGGTCCCCTCAAGGCGCACGTCGGCATACCCGTCAGCGTCGCGCTGCAGCACTTGCCAGGACTGCGGCCCGCAGGTGATGGTCGCACCGACCAATAGTGGCGATGTCTGTGTTGTCATGCCTTACTCCACATACCGTTCGAATTCCGATGCATCCGAGCGCACGTGATCGATCTTCCAGGTGAACCACCCTTGTTTGATCAGTCGCACATGCCCGCGCCGCTGCAGCGGGACATGGCGGTAGGGCAGGTCATCACCGCCTTCGATATACACCCAGACAGTCACATCCGCTTCCACCACGTTGCCCTTGCGCTGCAGGGTCGTGAACTCGCCGAAGCGCATCGACGTGCCGGCAGCCTGTTCAAGAAACGGCTCGGCGTTACGGATGGCCGTATCGATATCCATGTTGCGATCCGCGACGCCGGCGGTGGCGCGCGGCGTGAAGTTGCCGCGCAGCGCTTTCGCATCGCCCCGGCGGATGGCCGTGAGGGCATTGACCACCGGAATTTTCATCGCCTCGGCGTCAATCATGGGCGCCGCAACAAATTGCCAACACAGTCCCAGGGCGATGAGCACGCCCAGCACGATCAGCAGGCGACGTCGCATCATTCTCTCCTATTCTCGCTGTGCCTCCTGCATGACGACCACCGGCGCAACCTGCTGCAGGGATAGGCGGATCGGCTCCACGTTTGTGCGTTTCACGTACAGCCCCACCAGGCTGACAAAGAGCAGGTTGAGCAAGGCGATGGGCAGCAGCACCTTCCAGCCGAAATTCAATACCTGGTCGATGCGCAGGCGCGGCATCGTCCATTTCACCCACATGAGCACCCAGAGCACGATAAAGCTTTTGACGACGAACACGCCAAACCAGAAGACCTTCATGAGCAGCGGAATGGTGGCCGGATTGGCGAGATCCCATGCGGTGGTATTCCATCCGAGCACATGCTGGGCGAACCACAAATCGATGCCCCACAGGCTCCATCCGCCAAGGAAGAGGGTGACGGCCAGCGCCGAGATGAAGAATGACGCGGAGAACTCGGAAAGGAAAAAGGTGGCAAAGCGCATGCCCGAGTACTCGGTGTTAAAGCCGGCCACCAGTTCGGATTCCGCCTCCGGCAGGTCGAACGGCGTGCGGCTGACTTCCGCCATGCCGGCGGTGAGGAAGATAGCGAGCGACGGCAGCGTGAAGATGATGAGCCACCAGTGCTGCCATTGGTTCGCCACGATCGCGCCGGTTTGCAGCGTGCCGTGCAGAATGACGGCGGCGAGCATGGCCAGCGCCAGCGGGATCTCGTAGCTGACCAATTGGGCGGCGGAGCGCAAGCCACCGAGCAGCGACCACTTGTTATTGGAGGCCCAGCCGGCCATGGCCAGCCCGAGCACGGGCACCGAACTCACCGCGCTGTAGTACAGGATGCCCACTTTAATGTCCTGGGGAATCCAGGTGGCGGAGAAGGGCAGAATCAGGTAGGCCATGAACGCCGGGAGGAAGACGAGGTAGGGGGCGACGTAGAACGGCCAGCAATCCGCGCCGCGCGGCTTGAGGTCTTCCTTCAGCAGCAGCTTCAAGGCATCGGCCAGGCTCTGCAGCACAAAGCCGAGCGGGCCGCCGGTGCGGATGGGGCCGATGCGCGACTGGATATCCGCGGAGACTTTGCGCTCCATCCAGATGACCACCAGCACCACGCCGAGCATGAAGACGAGCACGCAGACGGCGGCGAACAGCGAGCGCAACACCTCGTGGGCGGCGATGAAGTTCCAACCGAGTTCTATGTATTGCATGAGGCGATCCATCAGCGGTCCACCTCCCCGAGCACGATATCGATGCTGCCGAGAATCGCGACCACATCCGCCAGCTTCATGCCGCGGCACATGTGATCCAGCGCGGAGAGATTGGCGAAGGAGGGCGAGCGGAAGCGCAGGCGTACCGGCGAGGCGCTGCCGTCGGAGACGACGAACACGCCAAAATCGCCGCGCGGCGCTTCCACACGCGCGTAGGCTTCACCGGCGGGCGGCTTGATCACGCGCGGGAGTTTGGCCGACACCTCACCGGGCACCTGCAGCCGCGGCAGGCACTGGCGCACGATGTTCAGCGACTCGCGCATCTCATCCATGCGCACGCGATAGCGGGCGAAGCAGTCGCCCTCCTGTGCGGTGATGACGTTGAAATCGAGTTCGCCGTAGGCATCGTACGGGTCGGCCTTGCGCACATCGAAGGCCACCCCTGAGCCGCGCAGCGTGGGACCGGAGAGGCCGTAGTTGAGGGCCTCCTGCGCCGAGATGATGCCGATGCCTTCAGTGCGTACGCGAAAGACGGGATTGTCGGTGAGGATCGCCTCGTACTCGGCGAGCCGCGCCTGCTGCAGATCCAGGTAGTCGCGCACCTCGTCCACCCAGCCGGGCGGGCAATCGGCGGCCACCCCGCCAAAGCGCATGTAGTTATAGGTGAGTCGCGCTCCGCAGAGCTTCTCGAAGAGATCGACGACGATCTCGCGCTCGCGGAACGTGTAGAGGAAGACCGTGGTCGCCCCGAGGTCGAGGGCGAAACTGCCAAGCCAGAGCAGGTGGCTGGCCAGGCGTTGGAGTTCGGCCACCGCCGTGCGCAGATATTTGCCGCGCTCGGGGGTCTCGATGCCCAGCAACTGTTCCACCGCCCGCACGTAGCCCAGATTCATGTACATGGAGGCCAGGTAATCGAGACGGTCAGTGTAGGGGATGATCATGGTATAGGTGCGCTGTTCGGCGAGTTTCTCCTTGCCGCGGTGCAGGTAGCCGATGACCGGGACCAATCGGAGCACGGTCTCGCCATCGAGCTTGAGCACGAGGCGCAGCACGCCGTGGGTGGAGGGGTGCTGTGGGCCCATGTTCACGATGGTGGTCTCGTGTTCCAGTTCACCGGGGGGGAGAATCACCTCCGGCGCATCAAATTCAGGCAAGCGAAAATCACGCAGTGGCATACGGTGTCTCTTCAGTCCGCTGCAGCGCGCAGCACGCCGCGAGCGTATCACGCGTCGCGTTGCAGCAGGTCCATGATGTCCTGGTCGGTCTGCTCGGGGATGCGCCAGTCCGCATCATCCGCATCCGGCTGGAAATCTTTGCGCAACGGGTGTCCCTGGAATCCCTCCCAGGTAAGGATGCGGCGCAGGTCGGGATGCTCGGTGAAGACCACGCCGAACAGGTCGAAGACTTCGCGCTCGTGCCATTCGTACCCGCGCCAGAGGTCGCTGACAGTCGGCAGTTGGGCATCATCGCGCGGCACGCGCACGTTCACGTGCAGCACCTGCCCCGACGCGGTGGCGTACAGGCGGTAGAGCACGCGCAGGGCGTCGCCCTCATCCACGCAGGTGAGGTCTTCCGGGTAATCGAAGTGGGCGGCCAGCGCCGTGAGCAGGGCGCGCAGATGCGCCGCCTCCACGTCGACGGTCCACAGGCCGTCGCGTTCGTCAGCGTGCTTCAGCAGCGCGGCATATTGCGTTCGTAATTGTTCAACGGTCATAAGGCGTTATGGCGAGACCGGCTCGCCGTCAAAGATTTGTCCGCGCTCGTGGCGCAGCGCATGTTCGCCCTTGTAGGAGCGTCCGAGTTCGAGCAGCGCATCAATGAGCTGCTCGGGGCGCGGGGGGCAGCCGGGGATGTACAGATCGACCGGCACCACTTTATCGACGCCGCGCACCACGCTGTAGGTGCCGGTGGCATACGGTCCGCCGCCGGACGCGCAATTGCCCATGGCGATGACGTATTTCGGCTCGGGCATCTGCTCGTAGAGGCGGCGCAGCACGGGGGCCATTTTCCGGGTAACCGTGCCGGAGACGATCATGATATCGGCCTGGCGCGGCGTGCCGCGGAAGATGATGCCAAAGCGGTCCAGATCATAGTGCGATGCGCCGGCGGCCATCATCTCGATGGCGCAGCAGGCCAACCCGAAGGTGACCGGCCACTGCGAGGACTCGCGCGCCCAGTTCAGCAGGTCATCAATGCGCCCGAGCATAAATCCGCCGCCCGGGATGCGGTCGCAGACTTTCGCGATGTCGTCGCCGGTCACTCCCATTCGAGGGCTCCTTTCCGCCAGGCGTACACGAGGCCGAAGACCAGCACCACGAGGAAGATGAGCACGTCGACCAGCAGGAAAATTTCGAAGCCGCTCAGCCGGCGGAAGATGGTCGCCCAGGGAAAGAGGAAGGCCACCTCGACATCGAAGAGCACGAAGAGCAAAGCGTAGATGTAATAACGCACGTGGACCTGATACCAGGCCCGGCCGAAAGGTTTGATGCCGCATTCATAGGCGGTCTCTTTTGTTGCTGACGGACGGCGGGGCCGCGCCAGGTGGGAGGCGGCCAGGGCAACCATCCAGAAGAGCAGGCCGACCGCTAAGAAGACGGCAATGGTGATGGCTTGCTGAGTCATATATGTCTCGTTCTAAGAAACTGTTTTGAAAGTCTCTGTCCGGTCTCGCGTGATCTGTTCGCGGCTGCTGGTCTTGGTTCTCCTCACCCTATCGGTCTTGGATAGCGCCTCGGAGCCCCAAGACCAGCAGTCACGAACATCTACGGCGCGATCCGCGAACAGATCCTTTTAAAACAGCTTCTAAGGCTTTTGCTCACGAAAAACCGGAGTTTACAGTACCGCACGGCGGGTGAAAAGTCAAGGTATAACTATTCGGTCATATAGTTGCGACCGGTCTCTTGAACCGATACCGGTCGCGGTCACCGGTATCGGTCATTCCCCTTTCACCGCCGGTTCACACCCCGGCTCACCAAGGGGTATCGCCAGAACAATGCCATTCCGAATTACCGCCATCGACGGGAAGGGAATCGACACGGGCTGTTGAATAGCCTAGGATGCCATGGCACGAACGAAAATCGTCTGTACATTGGGGCCGGCCTCGTCCGACCCGTCGGTGATCCGCGAGCTCATCCTCGCCGGGATGCGCGTCGCGCGCATCAACTGTTCGCACGGCACGCCGGAGGAACATGCCGAACGTGTGCAGCACGTGCGGCGGCAGTCCGAGGAGACGGGCATCGCCGTCTCGGTGCTGTACGACCTCTCCGGCCCAAAAATCCGCCTGGGCCACCTGAACGAGCCGTACGTGGTGCAGCCGGGCGAGGAATTCACGCTGACCGCCCTTGATCCCCCGCCGCCGGGCGCGATCCCGCTGGGCTTCAAGGAATTGCCCCGCTATGTACAGGCCGGCCAGCGGCTCTTGCTCGATGACGGCAACGTGCAGGCGGACGTCCTCTCGACGGATGAGCATCATATTGTGTGCCGGGCGTTGAACGGCGGGCCGTTGAGCAGCCATAAGGGGATCAATCTGCCAGGCGCTTCGTTGCCCATCCCGGCGGTGACCGAGAAGGATATGGCCGATCTTCGCCGCGGGTTGCACCTGGGCGTCGATTGGGTGGCCCTTTCGTTCGTGCGCAATGCCGATGATCTGACGCCGTTGCGCGAGATCATGCGCGAGGAGGGCATCGCGCGACCGGTGATCGTCAAGATCGAGAAGCACGAGGCGATCGAGCACCTCGATGCGATCATCGATGCCTCCGACGGTGTAATGGTCGCGCGCGGCGACCTGGGCGTCGAGGTCTCGCTGGAGCGCATTCCATTGCTGCAGAAGCAGATCATCCAGGAGGCGAACCGGCGCGGCAAGCCGGTGATCACCGCCACGCAGATGCTGGAGTCGATGATTCGCAATCCGCGCCCCACCCGCGCCGAGGTGACCGATGTAGCCAATGCCATCCTGGATGGCACCGATGCGGTGATGTTATCAGCCGAGACGGCGGCCGGGCAATATCCGGTGGAAGCGGTCAAAACGATGACGCTGGTCGCTGAGTCCGCCGAAACGATGTTGCCGAAAGATATTGTGCCCACCGG
>JAGUZN010000350.1 GCA_020060775.1 Armatimonadota bacterium | reverse complement strand
GCTCTTGCCACAACCGTCGTGATTTGGTATACTGCCCCATCGTGAATACCAGCGAATGCCGGTATTCAGTGTCCGCGTGAGCGGACACGAGCCTACGCGCCCGCGCAGGCTCCCTTCCTGCTCCGCGCCGTGACGCGGGGCCACCGAATGTCCGAGGGAAGGAGGTGACAACATGCGACCGTATGAGCTGATGTACATTCTGCAGCCGACCCTGTCGGCTGACGAGCAGACAGCATTGGTCGACCGCTTTGCCGATCTCATCACGTCCATGGACGGCTCCGTCGAAAAGACGGATCGTTGGGAGCGCCGTCAACTGGCGTACGAACTGAAAGGTTTCCGTGATGGGTATTACGTGCTGGTCGATTTCCAGGGAGATCCTGCGCTCATCACCGAAATGGATCGCCAGATGAAGCTCACAGAGCCGATTTTGCGTCACATGATTCTCCGTCGTGAGAAGTAGTTGGGTTGATTACATGTGTTTAGGGAGGTAGCGTTCGATGGTGAACAAGGTTATTTTAGTGGGACGGTTGTGCACGGACCCGGAGATGAAGTACACCCCGAGCGGGGTTGCCGTGACCAACTTTCGTGTGGCGGTCGACCGCCAGTTCACGAATGCGCAAGGTGAACGCGAAACGGACTTTATCGATGTCGTGACCTGGCGCCAGTCGGCGGAATTCGTCAACACCTACATGACCAAAGGGCGTCTGGTGTTGATCGAAGGCCGCCTGCAGGTACGCCAGTGGCAGACGCAGGATGGGCAGCGCCGCCGCAGTACGGAAGTCGTGGCGGATCAGGTGCGCGCCCTCGACCGGCCGCGTGAACAGCGTGAGCCGCGTGAAGCTGGAGAAGGTGTTGCGCCGGTGCGCGCCGGACGGGATGACTTTCAGAGTCAAGACGAAGCGCCCGATTTCGACGTCCCCGACATCACCGATCCCTTTGCGGATGAGTAAACAATGCGCGTTCGGCATGGGCCGAACGCGAGTGGAGGAATAGACCCATGGCAACAGCTGAAAATCAGCCGCGTGCTGCCAGGGAGCGGGGAGAACGCGGTGATCGTGGTGATCGCCGCCCCTTCCGCCGCGGTCGGCAGAAGGTCTGTGTCTTCTGCGTGGACAAAGTGAAGCATATCAATTACAAGGATATCTCACGGCTCCGCCAGATGATGACCGAACACGCAAAAATCAAGTCGCGCCGCGTCACCGGCACCTGCGCCAAGCATCAGCGGCAGGTGGCGGAAGCCGTTAAGCGCGCACGGCACATGGCGTTGCTGCCCTTTGTGTCGGAGTAAATCGTACACCATGAGCCCCGCAGGTCACCCCTGCGGGGCTCTTTTTCGGCTCGCGACACAATCCTGGCGTTGGCTTCGTGCAGGTGCGGGGCATCGAGCTGAACACGCTGCTGTATGAGGAGAAACGAGGTACCCCCATGCGAACACCCCTGATTGCCGGAAACTGGAAAATGAATATGACGATCGCCGACGGCGTGGCGCTTGTCGACGGGTTGAAGAGCCAGTTGGCGGGCGTTGACGGTGCGGAAGCCGCCGTGTGCCCGCCCTTCGTGTTGCTCAAGCCGATTGCCGATGCGCTGGCCGGCGGCAACATCAAGCTGGGCGCGCAGGACATGTTCTGGGAGGCCAAAGGCGCCTTCACCGGGCAGATCTCCGGCGCTATGTTGCAGGATGTGTGCTGCTCTTATGTGATCATCGGCCACTCCGAGCGGCGCGGCCGCTTCGGCGTCGTCCCCGAATCCTGGGAAGATGAACTGTTGCTCACGTTCGGCGACAACGACGTGGTGGTGAATCGCAAGGTGCTGGCCGCCTTCACCTACGGGCTCACCCCCATCATGTGCTGCGGCGAGACGATTGATGAGCGTGAACGCGGCGTGACTGACGACGTGGTCTCCAGCCAGATCCGCCTCGGGCTGCGCAACCTTACTCCCGCGCAGGTGGCCAGCATGGTCATCGCGTACGAACCGGTGTGGGCCATCGGCACCGGCAAGGTCTGCGATCCCGCGGAAGGGAATCGCGTCATCGGCACCATCCGCAACGAAGTACGCACGATGTTCGGCGATGCCGCCGAGGCGATCCGCATCCAGTACGGCGGCAGCGCTACCCCGGAGAATATTGCCGACATCATGGCGCAGCCGGAAATCGACGGCGCGCTGGTGGGCGGCGCCGCGCTCAAGCCCAGCTTCGCCGACATGGTGAAAGCCGCGGCCGCGCGCTAACACGACTCTCGAAATCAATAACGGGACCGGCCCATCCACCGCGGAGGGCCGGTCCCGTGCTGTGTGGCTTGCTCATGGCTCCAGTGCTACGTATCGCAAGGCCACGCCATTGATGCAGTAGCGCAGCCCGGTGGGCGGCGGTCCATCGGGAAAGACATGCCCCAGGTGAGCGTCACAGCGCGCGCACATCACCTCGGTGCGCACCATGCCGTGGCTGGTATCAGCCTCGGTCTTGATATTTTCCGGGGCGACCGGCTGCCAGAAGCTCGGCCACCCGGTACCCGATTCGAACTTTTCTTTCGGGTAAAACAGGTCGTTGCCGCAGCACACGCATTCGTACACCCCCGTGCCGCTGGGCTCGTGTCCTCCGGTGAAACAGGGGGCCTCCGTGCCTTTTTGCCGGGTGATCGCGTATTGCTCGGGAGTGAGCTGGGCTCGCCATTCCTCGTCGCTCTTCTCCACCCGATGGGTGACGATATAGCGCCCCACGCGCACGGAATAGACGCGAAGCTGTTCCTCGTTCATCGCTCCCTCCTGTTCAAATTTCCGCACTGGTCACCCGCTCAGCGCTCTGCAGATGTGCCTGAACCATGGCCTGGCGGAAATGCGGCAGCGCATCCGCGAGCATGCCGATGACGGCGGGGTCGCTATTGCGTGCGGCGGCCTCCATCAGCGACGTGATGAGCGTGGCGAGGGCATCTGGCGCAAGGCTGGGCACGCGTTCGACCACGTACAGCCGCCCATGCGTATGCGCCTGTTGCTGTTCCGCATCGCTGAACAGATCTTCCGCAAGCTTTTCACCCGGGCGCATGCCGCAGAACTCGATGTTAATGTCGCGGTACGGCTCCAGCCCGGACAGGCGAATCGCATTCTCCGCCAGATCGATAATGCGCACCGGGCGTCCCATATCCAGCACGTACAGGTTGCCCGTCGACCCCACGGCGCCGGCTTCCAGCACCAGCAGCGCCGCTTCCGGGATGGTCATGAAATACCGCCGCATCTCCGGGTGGGTGACGGTGACCGGCCCGCCGTGCAGGATCTGCTCCTGGAAATACGGCAGCACGCTGCCGCGGCTGCCCAACACGTTGCCGAAGCGCACGGTGATGAAGGCGGTGGCGCTGCGCCGGGCGATGGAGGCCATCATCTCTTCGCAGAGGAATTTGCTCGCGCCCATCACACAGCTCGGCTTCACCGCCTTATCGGTGGAGATGAGCACCATGCGCTCGACGCCGTGGCGGTCGGCCGCCTCCATGATATTGCGCGTGCCCCCGATGTTATTTTTAATCGCTTCGGCGGCATTCTCCTCCATCACCGGCACATGCTTGTGGGCGGCGGCATGGAAGACGATGTGCGGTTGATACTGCGTGAAGACGGCATCGATGCGCGCGGCATCGCGCACATCGCTGATCACCGTCACCATGCGTGTCGCCAGTTCCGGGTAGCAGCGCGTCAGTTCCCGCTGGATGCTGACGATGGAATTCTCGCCATGCCCGAGCATGACCAGCACGTCCGGATTGACGCGGATAAGGTGGCGGCACAACTCCGATCCGATGGAACCGCCCGCACCGGTAACCAGAATGCGCTTACCGGCGTAGGCCTGCGCCGTTTCCTGCCGCGCCACCGCCTGCTCCGGGCGGTGCAGTAAATCCTCGACGGACACATCGAACACGCGCAGGCGTCCGCGCGAGGCCGAGGGATTTTCCAGCAACTCAGCAATCAGCGGCACCACGCGGACGGAGACCTTATGGCGACAACAGGCGAGCACGCAATCGCGCAGGCGCGCCCCGTCAGTACTGGGCAGGGCGATGATCACCTCATCCGTGGCATGCTGGCGCAGCAGGTCGTGCAGCATATCCAGCCCGCCGAGAATCTTGATGCCGCGCAGGAAGCTGCCCTGATACAGGGGATTGTCATCCAGGATGCCGATCACCTCGTAGCGCCCAGCGCACTCGCGCGAGAGGGCGTTGAGCACTTCGACCGTGCTCTGACCGCTACCGAGGATGATCACGCGGCGCTGTTCGCCATCGCGCACCACGGGCCGCACACCGGCGTGTTGTCGCTCGTAGCGCCAGGTCGCCACCCGCATCAGCAGGCGTTGAGCGCCGATGAGTATGGTGGCGAGCATGCCGGACAGGATGATGACCGACAACGGCAATCGCGTCCCATCGATATGCCACTGCACCAGCACGCTCAAGCCGGTGGCCAGCGCATTGGCGGCCAGCACCGAGAGCAACATGTCGAGGCTGGCAAACGACCAGCGATAGCGATACAGCCGGAAGAAGTACAAACACAGAAGATAGATTGCCAGCATGATCGGCAGGCTGGCGCGGTGCTCCAGGAGTATCTCCCAGCGCAGGTACTCAAACCGCAACATCACGGCAAGCACCAGCGCCGCGAGTACGGCTGTCAGATCATACATGGCCAGAATAGCTGCCAAACCATAGGCTCGCATGCGTGCTGTTGATCGTGCGTCTTGCATCGCGACACTCCCATCCGTAGCGCGTGTTCCCGATGACCGTAACGGCATACCGCATGGCATGTCCGACACTACAGCGATTCCTCCGCCCGCCAGCGCAATGCGTGCATCTCCTCTGAGCGGTTATACACAATACCGAGCACCGGCTTGCCCGTCGTCTCCAGCACCTGCAAGGCGTACTGCAAGTCCGCCTGGCGCGTGCGGTCGGACGACACCACCATGATGATCCCCTCGGCCAGCGAGGCGAGCACCGCACCGTCGCTCAAATTCACCAGCGGGGTGCTGTCCAACAGGATGCAATCGTACGCTTCACGTGCGTCATCCAGCAGGCGCGCCAGCGCCGGCGATGCCAGCGTTTCCGGTGGATACTTCGGCGTGGGACCGGAGGAAATCAGCGAGAGTCGCTCCACCGGCGTCGCCTGCAGGGCATCGTGCAGCGTCGCGTCTCCCTGTAAAATCGAACTGAGGCCCACCGCATTCGCAAGTCCATAGTGGAAATGCATCGATGGATGTCGCAAGTCGCCATCGATCACCAGCACCGATTTTCCGCTCATGGCAATGGTCGCCGCCAGGTTGGCCACCGTGGTCGATTTCCCGTCGCCCGCTTGCGGACTGGTGATCATGATCACGCGCGGCAAGGGCTCGAGCATGGACAGCAGGATTTTTCCGCGCAGAATACGGAAGCTCTCCAGCAACGCCGCCGGGCATTCGTCTTCGGACACGAGTCCGCGGAAGCCGTTTTGCACCGGGGGCAGGGCGGTGAGCACGCGGTGTCCGGCAAGCTGCTCCACCTCGCCGATCGAGTGCAGGTGATCGTCCAGTTGATCGCGCACCACCGCGACGCCCAGCGCGAGCAGCGATGCCAGCGCGACCAGCAGCACGATGCTCGCCGGCACATTCGGACTCACCGGGGTAAAGGTGGGCGTGGCCTGCGTGATGGGCATCACGTTCGGCAGCCCGCCATGCATCGTGAGCTTGAGTGACTGCTGTTCGTTGGCCAGGTAGGCGCGCGTGCTGCGCAACTCCTCGATGCGGCTGTACAGCAGGGCAATACGCTGTTCACTATCCGGCAAACTCGCCAGGCGGCCCCGCACCGTGCCGGCGTGCCCCTGGGTAATGCGCACGCGGCTGTGCGCCTCCTGCTCGGCCACCAGCGCGCTGATGTAGCTCTGGCGCAGGCTGTCGCGCAGGGGGTTGCGGCTGTGCGTCACCGTCTCGGTTTTTTCGTGAATGACATTTGTCTTGCGCTGGCGGGCACTGGCGATCTGCTGATCGATGGCGCGCACTTCCGGCGCCGTCGGCAGATACTCCTGCAGCAAGCTCGCGCGCTGCTGTTCGAGTCGCTCGATCTCCGCATCAATCGTCTGGATCACCGGGCTATCCACCGCCGTGCGGCTCGCTTCGATAATCTCGGACGTCCTGCCCAGTTCGCGCTCCAGCGTCTGCCGCGTCAACTTCGCCTGCACCGCCTCCACCTGCGCCTGCGTCACCTGCGCCTCCAGGTTCGCCAGCCCCTGCGCCTCGGCGGCGGTCTGCGTACTGAGGTCGACGATGTTGTGCGCTTTTTTGTAGGCGGTCAGTTCGCCCCATACGCTGCGCAGTTCCGTATCGCACTTTTGCAGCTCGGCATTCACGTGCTGAGTCGCCATCTCAGCAATCGAACGCGTCGTCTCCTGGTGCCGTTTCGTATTGGTGGCCAGGATGAGATTGGCCAGACTGGCCGCCGCTTTCGGGTCGCGCGCCGTCACTTCGACGTTAATAATATCCGTGTCCTTCGGGTTGCTCACCACCACCGGGTAGCGGCGCAGGCTCGCCTCGCGGGTGAGGAATCCGGCTGCGCGCTGTTCGACGGGCAGGGCAGCGAAGGAATCATGCAGCAAATCCGGATTGCGCAGCATCTTCATTTCGGTGGCGACCGAGCGCACGCGCGTCAGCACGCCGATGCTCTGCGCGATCGAATCCGAACTTGCGCCGCGCTCCATGGGCGTCACCAACAGCTCGGCAGTGGCACGGTACAGTCTGGGTCGTGTGAGAGTCCAGGCCATACCGATCCCCATAACCAGCAGAAAGGTGATGAGCATGGCCCAACGCTGGCGCACCAGCAGGCGCAAGTACGACCGGGCTATTGCAGACTTTGTGGCAGTGCGCCCGTAGTACTCCCCCACGATCGCCTCATACGGGGCCGGATGCGGATATTCAGCGGTAACGGGCACGATATCGCGTGCAGGGTATCCATCAGCTTTTCGAACGCTCACTCGGTGTGTCCTCCATCTGCATATTTCAGAATCATGTATTGGTGTCGTCTGTTGGTCTTCGGATCGTACCGTGAAAGACGGTTGCATGAGCTTGCACTGGTGCACCACGGCCGCGGCCTTCCCGCAACGTGGTCATCGGCGGCTCCTGGTCTCTATTTTGCGAGTAACTGCTCGACTATAACCGCCAGAATGCATCCACATTGCAGCGCATGTGTTGCAACTCGCACAGCATCGCTCGTGCTGCGTCATTTCCTCATCACCTGTTACAGGGAAGTGTCGAAGTGGATGTGCATCGTAGGCTGGCATGAGTGATCTGGTTGGGGGTTGGTCGTTGATGGTGTCATCCGTGTCTACCAATACGGGAGGGAGGTGTTGATGCCGAATACACGTGACACACCCGCGGATGGATGTGAGAAAAAGGGAACGGCGACATTCATGGCCTGTGCTACCGTAATGCGGGATGCTCTCCGTTGCTCTGTAGTTGCTGTCGTACACACGCACGTTCCGAAGGGAGGAGCTCACGTGAATAAGGGCGAGCGACGACGACTCTTCGCATGGGGGATGCTGTTCATCTTCCTGGTATTGACGGCCTACGGCATTGCCTGGGCACGGCACGCGCACGAAGATGGCCCACGGCGCACCCACGACGATCCCGTGCCGGTGGTCGACGACAACCTTGTCGTCGATGACACGCCGTTGGCGGTGGTTGTCGATCCGAGCATCGGCAACACCTTTGTCGGTTTCGGCTCGGCGAACTGGTCATGGGCGCGATATAAAGGATACAAGTTCGCGATCTCCTTTACCGCCCAGCAGGATAAGACGCTGGATAAGATGTGGGTCTGCTGGAAGACGGCCAATGGGTATGGTTCAGGGACATACGGACTCTGGACGTTCGAACTGCAACAGGATAACCCCAATGGACATATTCCGTCCGGTAAAGTCATCTCGTCGGTCCGCCGCATGCGCAATCCCCCGGATGGCTATTGGAAAATTGATCTGCCGAATGTGCGTCTTCAGGCCGGAACAATCTATCACCTGGTGACCTATAATATAGATATCCGGTGTACGAAGAACTGGTCGAGTCCGAATACCGTGATGTCGATCGCCGATGACCCGTGGTGCGGGAATGGGGTGATGAGTTTTGACGGCAATACGTGGATTCCCTGGGGATCGCAGGACAACCCGGTGAACCCCAAAACGGGCAGCCGCGCCGCCTACCTCATCCAGTACACGGATGGCTCGTGCGAGGGCATGCCCTACTATTCAGCCACCGTGCGCAAAATTTACGGGGGGAACTACGAAGGGCAAGTGCTTCCCTGGACCGGTGATGATCAACAGATCGATCACTTCGGCTCAGTCGTGTTCTGCATCGGTACGCCCGCAGGGGCGTTGGAATATGTCATCGAGGAAGTGGATGGGGCGGAAATCGCCAGCGGCGTGCTTGCACAGCCCGCAGAGGTCACAGCCATCCCGGCGTGGAAAACGGTCGCACTGGCGGAACCGGTGCTGTTGTGCCGGGGGATAACGTACCGCGCGTATCTGCGCGCGACGGAGTGCAATAGTGACGGCTGTTACGCAACCTGTTTGCCGTATACCTCGGAGCAGGTGCCCGGCTGGCCGGAGCTCTCCTGGGGCGGAACGGCTTCGTACAGCATCTATTACGCCAATGGCGCCTGGCATACGCCGCCGGTGCCGGCGGACTTGACCTTTAAAATGTTGCCCGTCGCGCCCGACACTACCGAAAGCGGTGATGAACCGCCGGCTGAATAATTACGAATACGTGACAGGGAGGCGAAAGGATGGGTTGGTTACGGATGATGTTGTCTGCGCTCTGCCTGGTGGTCGTGTGCCAGGCCGTGTGGGCGGAAGCGCAAGCCGACTACCGCCTGGCGTCACAGGATAAAATCCAGGTGACGGTGCTCCGCCACGAGGAGCTTTCGGGTCAGTACACCGTGCCGCCGGATGGGACCATTGACTTTCCCCGTGCCGGACGCATCACCGTCGCCGGCCTGACGGTGGCCGAGCTGGCCCAGGCGGTGAAACAGGGTCTGCAGCAGGTGTTGCGCGACCCCGAGGTGTCCGTGGCATTGGTGG
>JAGUZN010000104.1 GCA_020060775.1 Armatimonadota bacterium | reverse complement strand
GGCGACGATCTCCTCCACCTCCACCATGCGTCCGCGCCCGCTGTAGCCGCAGGCCAGCTCGCCAACGGCGGGTCCGATGAACTGGACGCCGCGCGCCTGCAGGATGCGCACATTTTTCTGCGTGGCGGGATGCTCCCACATGTGCACGTTCATCGCCGGGGCGATGAGCAGCGGCGCGGTGCAGGCGAGGGCGACCGAGGAGAGCAGGTCATCAGCCATCCCGTGCGCCAGCTTGGCCAGGATGCTGGCGGTGGCGGGGGCGATGAGCAGCACATCGGCGTCGTCGGCCAGCGACACGTGGTGGATGTCCCAGGTTTGCGGCACGGTGAAGAGATCCATGGAGACGGCGTTGTTGCTCACCGTCTGCAGGGTGACCGGGGTGATGAACTGCGCACCATTGGCGGTGAGCGCCGTGCGCACCTGCACCCGCCGGTCGGGATGCGCCGGGTCGCGCAACGCGCGCAGCTTGCGGATCAGGTCGGGCGTTTTGTAGGCAGCAATGCTGCCCGTAATGCCCAGCACCACGGTGAATGTCGTCCCATCACGCATCCGACTGCACCTCCCCCAACAAGCGCTCGATCACCTGACGGTTGGGGCGCGACCGCTCGGCGGTGATGATGGCGCGCAGGCGATGCACAGCCTCCCGCAGGCGATCGTTCACAATCAGGTATTCGTACTGCTCCACTTTGGCCAGCTCCTGCCGCGCATTCTCCAGCCGTCGGCGCACGGTGGCTTCGTCTTCCGTCCCGCGCGAACGCAGGCGGCGCGCCAACTCCGGCCAGCTCGGCGGCGCCAGGAAGATGAGAATCGCCTCCGGGTATGATGCCTTCACCTGGATCGCTCCCTGCACGTCAATCTCCAGGATCACATCCATCCCCTGCTCGAGTGTATCCATCACCCAGGCGCGCGGCGTGCCGTAAAAATGCCCATGCACGGCGGCATGTTCCAGCAAACCACCCTGTTCCATCAGGCGGGCGAACTCTTCCGCGGACACGAAGAAGTAGTCCACGCCGTCGCGCTCGCCCGGCCGCGGCGCGCGCGTGGTGACGGAAATGGACACGGTGATGCCGCGCAGGCGCGGCAACGCCTGGCGCAACACGGTATCTTTCCCAACCCCCGAGGGGCCGGAGAGGACAAATAAAATGCCACGCGAGCGTGGCGCTGTTGAGTCTGCAGTCATCGTAGCGGCGTTCTTTTCGTTATGCGATGTTGGGTATGCGGTATGCGATGTTGGATATTGGATCTTCGAGAGTGGTCGTGGGTTGCCCCATGGCGCCGTGTTCAGTCCGCGCCTGGCGGTTGGCGTATCGCGCATAGGATCAGCGTCATCCCCTGTCGCCATGGCCCCCCTGTGACTCGCCGTAGCGGTAGCGAAGGGGGAAGTCGAACAGTGGGTCAGCGTTTGGCGTCGATGACGAACTTCGCCTCGAAGACCACGTCGCGCAAGCCGGGCACGCGTTTCGCGCCGTCGATCAGCGCTTTTTCCTCCACTTTCGGGTCGATATACTCCCCCATGGATGGCCGGATGATCCCGCCGATATAGGCGACGCAGCGCGTCACGCTATATTTGGTTTCGGTCAAATCAAGGTGGCGGCGGCGGTACAGCTCACGCTGGAGTTCGCGCGCGAGTTTTTTATCTTCCACGCTCATGGACGCACCCCCTTCCCACAGGCCGTGATTGGGACGAGACGCTGACGGCATGCCGGCCTGTGTTCTGTATCAGTATCGCACATCACCGCGCACGCGGTGTGCGAGTCGTACGCATGGTCACGGGCGGACTGCGTTGGAGCCCTGCCCGATGGCGGTGGGCAGCTCGCCCACGCGAATCGGTTTTTCAATCGCCGGGCCCAGTTGATTGCTGGGCGCGTAAATGCGCGCAACGAACGGGGCCGTGCCGGTGCGCAAGGGCACAAACGGCAACTGCACCACGAGATTGCCCCCTGCCGGCAACGGCGGATACTCGAGCACCAGCCGGTCGTTCAGCCGGTTGATGCGCGCGGGCCGGGGCTCGGGCAAGGGCATGACGGGCGCGGCGGACTGCAGGAACTCGTCGTCGATTTCCAGGTAAATCCGCGAACTGGTTTCTTCCAGCACATTGGTGATGCGCATGGTGATGATGAACGTCTGGCCGACATCCACGCGATCAGGCACCCAGGCGATCACGTGCAGGGGATTGCCGCGGAAATACCGTCCGTGCGGATCGATGAACCACGAGGACACCGCCAGCCCGACCAGCACTAGCACCAGCAGACTGGCCACCCAGACGGGCGCGGGAATGGCCCACATCATGCCGCGGCGCGCGGCATAGCGCGAGGCAAAGGCGGCACAGCTCTTCGCGGACTGGCCATCGGGGCGGAAGCGGGCGTACGCCAGGGGATGCCGACAGGAACCATCCCCGTACTGCCGGCAATCGCCACAGAGCATCAAATCCTCGTGGCATTGTCCGCAGCGGGGGAAGCCAATGTCATCCGGCTGGTTCACGAACCCGCATTGCGGGCAGCGTATCGGCTGTCCCACGTCACGTCCCTCACCTTCTCCATCTCTACTGTACAATACGCCTGCCATTTCGGCAAGTTGCGCGGCGAAAAATTCGGGAGGCGTTCCTCACCTACTCCTGCAGCATACGCCGTTCCTCCTCCGACAGCAGGCAGCCGCCGGCGCAGGTTGGGCGGCAATGCCCATCGCACGGCTCGATATGCACGGTAACGCTGGAGCCGGGAAACCGTTCCTCAATGTCACAGGCGATCACCTCGGAGAGGCGGTGGGAATCCTCCACCGACATCTCGCGCTCCACGTTCAGGTGAAAATCGATGAAGCGGGTGGCCCCCGCCTTGCGCGTGCGCAGGTGGTGGAAGCCGCGCACCGTGGGGCGCAGCCGCGCGATGTAGTGGCGAATCCAGGCCTCCTCCTCCGGCGGCAGGCTCACGTCGAGCAGGTCGCGCGCGGAGGCGATGAGCAGGTCGTAGGCCGCGCGCGTGATGAGCAGCGCCACGGCGATGGCCGCCAGTGGGTCGAGCCAGGCGAGGTTCACCCCCCACACGGCCTGTCCCAGCCAGATGCCCGCCAGCCCGCACATGACCCCCGCCGAGGTGTAGACATCGGTGCGCAAATGCCAGGCGTCGGCCTGCAGGGCGATCGACTCCGTTTCCCGCCCGACCCTGAACAGCGCGGAGGAGACGGCGAGGTTGACGAGCGCGGAGACCAGCATCACGCCGATGCCCCACCCCATCGCCCCCACCGGGTGCGGGTGCAGCAGCTTCTGCACCGCCTCGTAGAGGATCCACCCTGCCGCAGCGAAAATCAGCAGCGCTTCGACCGCGCCGGAGATGTTCTCGATCTTCCCGTGACCGAATTGGTGGTCGGCATCGGCGGGCCGCCCGGCGCGATTGACGGCGAAGAGGGCAATGATCGCGGCGACCAGATCCATGCCGGAATGAATCGCCTCGGAGATGACCGATACCGAGCCGATGAGCAGGCCGACCGTGAGCTTCAACGCCACCAACGCGCTGTTGGAGATCACCGACAGTATGGCTACCGCTTCTTTGCGCCGTTGTACGTTCACGCCACCGAACCACCTCAAAACAAAAAACCCGCGGGACCATCGTCCCACGGGATCATTTCCCCGCTGCTCGCCTGGTGACCCACCGAGCCCGGCCGCGCTCCGCCGCGTGCGGAACCGCCTGTTCACAACGCACAAAGTTTAATGGAAAGCGCACCCCGCGTCAACGCCGCAACATTGCCGCACCTGCGTATTTATGTTAGCCTTAGCACGTCGATCTTACCATCGTCCCATGCGTAAGCCTACTGTGACGAGGATGCCATCCTGATGACTGAACAAGATCTGGGCCACGACGCCGCCATCTCCGCCGCCGAGCAGGCGGTGGTCGATCAATGTTATCGCGCGAAAGCCGCCGCACGCCGCCTGGCGTATCTTTCCACGCAGGTGAAGAACGAGGCGCTGGATGCGATGGCGCGCGCGCTGGTCGACCGCCAGCAGTACATTCTCGAGGCGAACAGCCAGGACATCAAGGCCGCCAAGGAACGCGGCATGGCCGAGGCCATGCAGGACCGCCTGCTGCTCACCGGCAGCCGCATTGCCGCCATGGCGGCCGGCCTCCGCGAGGTGG
>JAGUZN010000059.1 GCA_020060775.1 Armatimonadota bacterium | reverse complement strand
GGGTTCAGGCATGGTCACCGGGGCGACAATCACGCGGCCCACCTCGCCGGGGAAGCGGGCGCACCGGCCCGCACGTCGCAGCAGGACATCGGGCGCCGCCGGATCAGTGATCAGCGTCTCGGCCGAGATATCCATGCCGACCTTGATGCCGGAGGTCGTGATGAGGATGCCGCGCGCCTCGCTGCCGCGCGCGAAGAGCGCGCTCACGCGTTCTTCAATGGGCAGGCGGTGGCGCGTGAACTGGTATTGGTGCAGCAGCAGCAGGGGGTCGCGGTGGTGTTCCGCGTCCATCATCCGCTGCATGGACCGGTAGAGCGTTTGCGCTCCGCGCACGGTGTTGCACACGACGATGGTGCGCCGGCGATGCTGGCGCAGGATGGCGTCCGGGTTGAGGGCGCCGCTCGACAGCCATTGCCGCGTGCCGCCGGCATCCACGTCGCTGGCGTCGATCAATTGGGCATCCAGCAAGGCGGCCATGCCCTCGAGCAACGGGCGCGGCAGGGTGGCGGTCATGAACAGGCAGGGCACGATCGGGTAGTAGCGGCGCAGCAGCCCGAGCCAGGCGTGGAGCGTCTCGGGGAAGGGGAGCGCCGGAAATTCATCAAAGACGAGATAGGAACTGAGCAGCGCGCCGGCATTGATGTTGGCCAGCCCGGGGTGCAGCCCCAGCGGGCGATGCAGGGCCACGCTGAGCAGTTCGTCGACGGTGGTGAGCGTGGCTTCGGAGAGGAAGAAGGGATCGAGGGCGTCGCCTTCCGTCTGGATGCTCGCCTTGTAGGGGCCCACCGCCTGTGTCAGTGCGGAGAGCTGGCGGTGCAGATCGCCGAAGAAGATGCCGCCGGGCAGGATGTGCAGCAGCTTGGGGGGGAAGTCGTAAGCGTGCAGGCGACTGGCCAGCCAGGGGAACCAGGCGGCGAGGGACTTGCCGCTGCCGGCCGGCGCGCGCAGAATAACCCGCCGGCCGGAGAGGAGCGCGTCGGCCACGCGGGTGTGATACGCGTGCGGGACGTAATCTCCTGGCGGAGCCAGCGAGTGAGTCAGGTCACGAAATGTCGAGGAAAACTGGTCGGTCACCAGGATCTCCTGCCTGACAGGTTAGGGGGATTATACCGGGGGTGGTCAGCTTTGACAAGTATCCGTGAAAAAAAGTGTGGATATAACGCGCATTTGTACAACGCATGCATAAATGTACAACGTTTTCACGCCGCATTTACGGGCGCTGCGGGCCGGTGATGAGCCGGTAGCGGGGTGGATGTAGGTGCGAAATCGTGAAAGAACGAGCGGCTTATGGCATGAGTGAGGATTTGATGGCTTGAGGGTGTTATGGGATGGGCGGATGTGTAGCACGGGGTGAAAGCGTCACACTGTGCTGTGCTTCCACCCCGTGGACCTGAAACGCCTCTCCCAGTGCATTCAGACGCCGGCGGGTTCCCGGGGCACGGCGTCGGTGTGTTGTGACCGGAAGCTGCCGACGGCTTTGATGAGCAGAAAGACCACGCCCGCGGCGAGCAGCAGCATGATGATGTCCACCGCCAGCAGCAGGGTGGGGCCGAACAGTTGATCCGACAATACACTCGCCGGGGACGAGCGCAGCGCCGGCAGCACGATACTGACAAATTTCTTGAACTGCAGCAGCAGTGAGGCGAAGGTGGTGCCGATCATGAAGAGGGCGGGGAGCAGGGTGAACCAGGCCTGGCGTTTGCGCGAGAGCAGCCAGGCGGAGACGGCCATGAGCGAGAGGGCGGCGAGCATCTGGTTGCCGGTGGCGAAGAGCGGCCAGAGGAAGGTGAACGCACTATACCAGGCGAGCAGCAGCATGAGCGCAACGGAAAGGCCGGAGTTGAACCAGGGATGGCGCATGCATGCCGGCACCTTGTGCTTGAAAAGGATGGGCCAGAGTTCTTCGAAAAGGTAGCGGTTCAGGCGCACGGCGGCATCAAGCGTGGTGACAACGAAGCCTTCGATCAACAGAATGCCGAACACGGTGCCGTAAGCGGCGGGGATGTGCATGGTGTCGTGCAGCAGGCGACCGAGGCCGAGCGAAAAGGCGAGGATCGGATTGCTTTTGACGGCGGGGTCCATTGGCCACACCGTGGCCATATACAGCTCGCGCGGCAGGGCGGCGGCGATGACCAGCAGGGCGGCGATAGCCATGAGCGATTCGAGCAGCATGCCGTTAAAGCCCAGGATGCGCGCATGGCCTTCTTTGGCCAGTTGTTTCGAGGTGGTGCCGGTGGCGACCAGCGCATGAAAGCCTGAGATGGCCCCGCAGGCCACGGTGATGAAGAGCATGGGCCAGACCGCGCCGAGATTGTTCACCCCGTCCTGGATGGCCACCGCGTTACCGGGGAGCGCCATTCCCTGGAACCCGCCGATGCACAGGCCGGCGACCATGGCGATGATGCCGGCGTAGAGGATCTGCACGTTGATGAAGTCGCGCGGATGCAGGATGAGCCAGACGGGCACGCCGGCGGCGAAGAGGACGTAGATGGAGACCAGGAGCATCCAGACCTGTGCATTGAGCGAGATCGGATAATGCAGGCCGGCCATGATGGATCCCGCGGCGACGACGATGGCCAGCAGGTAGCCGAGACGGGTGCGCAAGTTCCGGCGGTACAGCAGCCAGCCAAGCAGCGGCGCAAAGAGGGTGATGATGATGACGGAGGTGGAGGCGATGCCGCCGATGACCACCTTTACCACCGGTTCACCACCGGGCGCGGCAGGCGGGGTGGCGACCTCGCGCAGCAGGTGTTGGTGTCCGGGCTGCAGGCCGAGCGCGCTGATGGGCGGCATGCTGGTGAGTGACATGGCGGTCATGGAGAGGAATGACGAGGTGACGAGCAGGATCATCACCGCGGCAAAACCAAGGAAGAGCGCAAAGCCGCGTTCGCCCAGCGTGGTGCGCGCAATTTCCGCCATGGAGCGGCCACGTTCGCGCAGACTGACGAAAAGGGTGGAGAAGTCGTGCACCGCGCCGAAGAGCACGCCGCCGACGAGAATCCACAGCCAGACGGGCAGGTAGCCGTAGAGGACCGCCATGGTGGGGCCGACGATGGGACCGGCGCCGGCAATCGCCGAGAAGTGATGGGCGAAGAGCACGTTCGAATTCGTGGGCACATAGTCGCGCCCATCCGTCATGGTGGTGGCGGGGGTGGGGCGCGCGGGGTTTTCGCCAAGCCAGCGCGCGACCAGCCGGCCGTAAATGCGCGCGGCGACGGAGATGACGACGACGGAGAGCAACAACAGCACCAGGACGTTCATGGCACACCCTCATGCCCCGATTGCGGCGCCCGGGGCGATTCGCGTTCCTTCGTTATCAGCAGGGAGTCGATCAGGCGGTGTTGAGCAGGCGAGACCGCCTGTGTATTGTCGATACCTTGGTGTGGTGCTATGCCTCCACCCCTAACCACCGAATCCCTTAATCACCAAACCCTCTAATAATATAATATGTGTGCGGAGAAATTCCTGCTGGGGAGTGTGGCTGATGCCAAAAAGCCCGGAGGCGTTCACCTCCGGGCTCATGGTTCATTACTAGGCTGACCGCGATCAGTTCATCTGCAGCAGTGACGAGTAGTGCTGATGGATGACGCGCACGTAGTTGCGGGTTTCCGAGAAGGGCGGAATGCCGCCGTAGCGCTTCACGTTGCCGGGGCCGGCGTTGTAGGCGGCCAGCGCCAGTTTCATGTTGCCGAAGCTGTCCAACTGCTCGCGCAGGTAGCGCACGCAGCCGTCCAGATTCTGCTCGATGTCAAACGGGTCGCGCACGCCCAGCATGTCGGCGGTGCCCGGCATCAACTGGCCCAAGCCCTGGGCGCCGGCATGCGAGACGGCGCGCGGGTTAAAGCGCGACTCCTGCGCGACCAGCGCGAAGACCAGGTTCGGGTTCACGTTGTACTGGCGCGCCTTCTCGATGATGGTGGAGGCGACTTTCAGCGCCGTCCAGTCATCAATATCGCTGTTCATGCTTTTGATGCGGTTGGCATACCGCTGTGCGGCTTCGGAATAGGTGTTTTCCGCACCGCGGTAGTAGTATTCCGACTTCTGTTGCTCGGCGCCCTTGTAGAAATACAGGGTGGGCGGCGTGCTTTCCACCGGCATCTCGCCGTCCGGGGTGGCGGTGGCGACG
>JAGUZN010000128.1 GCA_020060775.1 Armatimonadota bacterium | reverse complement strand
TTGCTGCACGTCGCCATCGCGGCGGGCCACGCTGAAATCGCTTCCCTCTTGCAGCAGTCGCTGGCGCCGACCGCCGCGGTGATCGAGTCCCCGCAAGATACGGCGAAGAAGGATTGGCGGTTCCTCTTCCGCGCGGCCTTCACCACCCCTGACCCGCCGCCGCTCCCCTGGCCGGTTATTGTCCCATCAGGAATCATCTTCCTGGCCGTGTTCATTCTCCTCTACATCCTGCTCACCCGGTAAAGGCCGTGCCCCGTTGCCGTTGCGTTGGTGAATATTCACCAACGCCCACTTCGCGGGTTATAGTGGTGCATGGGCTTCACATGGCATGAGGGGGTGGGTGATGTGCGACTTGCTGCGTGGAATGACGGCGGTTCTCGTGTGTCTGGGATTGTTGCTTGCCGGCGAGTTGCGCGCTGCCACGGTGGCCGAGCGGCCGCCGGATCGCATTTACCCCAACCTGATTTACAATCCCTCGTTCGAAGCGCCCGATTGGTGGAACGCCGCGCAGGCTGAATTCTGGTACGCGCGGGCGGTCACCGCGCGGGATACGACCGAGTTCCGTACCGGCGCGACTTCGCTGCGCATTCACGGTCCGAACAACGGCTACACGCTGCAGGGCGGCATGTCGCTGCTGCCGAATACCCGCTACCGCTTATCCGGCTGGATCAAAACACGTGGGGTGACCGGCGGGGGCATCAGCCTGTTTTACGGCCAGACCAGCCCCGGCGGCCAACATCCGATACACACGCAATCGGTGCGCGGCAACAATGACTGGACGGAGGTGACGGCGAAATTCACCACGCCGGCCGATCATGTATCCGGTATGGTCCGCATCGTCTGGGATTTGAAAGAGGGCGAGGTCGGCTGGGTGGACGACGTGTCACTGGTGCCGGAGGATGGGAAGGTGCCGGTGGCTCCCGCGCCGGCAATCATTCCCAATGGCGGAACTTTCGCCGGACCGATGCACGTGACGCTCGTCAGTCAGCTCCCCGGATCGACGATTTATTATACTATCGACGGCAGCGAGCCTCATCACTATTCGACCCGGTACACGATTCCATTCTGGATCGCCGGGTCGGTCACGGTCAAAGCAAAGGTCATCCATGCGGGCTACCAGGACAGTCCGGTGGCGCAGTGCACCTTCACGCTGCAGCCGGCGATCGGCGAAGGCGTGCCTTTCTATCCCGTGGGCTGGCAGCAGGATGTCGCGAGCTGGTGGGCCGGGCACCCCTACAACCCCGGGTCGCCCAATGCACTGAAATCCCCCATCCCTTCACCCGCCCCGCGCATCAACGTGGCCGAGGTGTGGGCAAAGCACCCGAAATCGACGACGGCGGGGATCGAGGAGGCGCTGGCGCTGTTACCGCAGGCAGGCGGCACGCTGTGGTTTCCGAAGGACAAGGGACCCTATGTGGTGACGAAACCGATCCAGGCTACGGATAATTACTATAAGGGCATCAGCGGGGCGATTCTAGTCCTGAAGCGGAGCAACCTGCATTTCCTCTCCGATGGTGCAACGATCTCCGCTCCGTACGGCATCTTCTGTTTCAGCAGCATGCAGCATACTGAGCAGGGCACGCTGCAGAATCCCGTGCGCAACTTCTACTTTAACAATATTGTCTTTGACGGGCAACTGCAATCGCACAGTGCAATGCTCTTCAACCACTGCAGCGATATCCTCTTCGACGATTGCATCTTCCGCAACTACATCCCCCGCAAGGACCAACACCCTGGCTGCATCAATGCGCATGCGATGACGGACAACATCTGGTGCCGCAACACGCGCTTCGAGTCCGGTCATCACGGTGTGTACTGGGATGGCGTGCATGGCGGGGGTTTCGTCACTTGTTTCTTCGGCAAGGGGGTGGAGCGCGCGCGCATCCTGTTGCTCACCAATAACGACATGGTCTTCTTTTCGCCCGCACAGCGCACCTGCCAATACATTGTGGTCGAAGGCTGCACCTTTGAGGGACCAGGCCAGTATGGGATCGGCTGCACTGCCGCCAACGTACTAGTGAGCAACAACCGCTTTACCGGACACTTCCAGTACATCGTCCAGCAGACCGGGCGCGGCATGTCGAACATGCAGCGCTATACTCGCTATGATGGATCGGGTTTCATGCTGCTGGGCAACACGGTGGAGAGCGTGACGGAATTCTACTCATTGCTGGCCGACGCCACGCAGACGACGCGCCGTGACACCCTGACCATGCAGCACCTGCTGCGGGGAAACACCGTAGGCCGTGCAACAGCTATGCTCTCGCTCAATCCAGGAGGCGAGTACCAGGAGATTGGCCAGGTGGTGATCGCGGACAATACCTTTGGCGGCCCGGCCATCCCGCAGGTGCGTGTGGCGCCGGGCGCTCTGTCGCGTCTCGGCCCCATTCGTATCAGCGGCAACACCTTCAGCGGGAAGGACAGTCATATCCCGATCACCGATCTGACAGGCCGGCAGCCGGTGGCATTTGATGGCGTCACGCGTGAGAACAATCGGGTGGAATCAACGGACGCAAAGTGAACAATGCGCCACTGGCGTGAGATGGCGGCATCTAGGCGGAAGTACAGGAAATCGCTATAGTATAGTCAGGTAGCGCTGGATGACGGTATGCGTGTGCTGACCCGAGCGCAGCCGGATCTCCTCCGCGGCCAATTGCTACGGTGGAGGAGTGCATGGACCCTGTACTGCTGTCGCGGATCCAATTTGCTGGCACCATCGGCTTCCACTTCATTTTCGCCCCCCTCACCATCGGGCTTGCGTGGCTCATCTTCTGGATCATGACCCGTTACTGGCGCACGGGAGCTGAGATTTACCGGCGCATGGCGCGCTTCTGGATCTCGCTCTTCGCCATCAGTTTCGTCATGGGCGTGGTGAGCGGGTTGACGATGGAGTTCCAGTTCGGCACGAACTGGGCGAAGTATTCGCACTTCGTGGGCGACATCTTCGGCGCGCCACTGGCGGTGGAAGTGGTCTTTGCCTTCTTCATCGAGTCGACCTTCCTCGGCATCCTGCTCTACGGGTGGAACCGCGTGTCGCGCACCGTGCTGTGGGTCGCCTCGCTGGCGGTGGCCGTGGGCTCGACCTCCTCGGCGTTCTGGATTCTGGCCGCCAACTCGTGGATGCAGACGCCGACCGCTTTTGTGCTGCGCAACGGGCGCGCCGAACTCACCAGCTTCTGGGGGGCGATCAACAGTCCTTCCATGTTGCCGCGCTTCCTGCATACGGTGGATGCCGCCGTCATCACCGGCGCCTTTTTTATGCTCGGCATCAGCGCGTGGTTCCTGTTGAAGAACCGCCATGTGGCCACCGCACGCATCACCCTCACGCTCGCGCTGGCCGTCGGTTTCCTTGCTTCAGTGGCGGTGGCGATTTTCGGCCATGCCCATGCCGTGCAGGTGGCGAAGACGCAGCCAGAAAAGCTGGCGGCGATCGAGGGGCTCTTCGAGACACAAACGCAGGCGCCGTTGCTGCTCTTCGGCGTGCCGGATGCCGAGCGGCGCGAGGTGCGTTACGCCATCGGGATCCCCGGCGGATTGAGCTGGCTGGCGCATGGCGACCCCAACGCCAAAGTCACCGGCCTGGATGCCTTCCCGCGCGAGGAGTGGCCGCCGCTGGCGATCACCTTTTACTCCTTCCACCTGATGGTGCTGCTGGGGTTGTTCTTCATCGGCTTCACCGGGCTGGGGCTGCTGCTGCTCTGGCGTCGCAAGCTGTACGAGGCGCGGTGGTACCTTGTCATCGCCATGCTGGCAATTCCCCTCCCGTTTTTAGCCAATGAGCTGGGGTGGATCACCGCCGAAGTGGGGCGGCAGCCGTGGATCGTTTACCGGCTGATGCTCACGCGCGATGCGATTTCCGTGAATGTGCCCGCCTCGCACATTCTCGCGTCGATCATCATGTTCGGCGTGGTGTACGCCCTGATGTTCGTGGCGTGGATCACCCTGCTGCGCCGCGAGATCACCCGCGGTCCGGAAGAGGAACCGGCGGTGCAGATGGAGGCGGTGGTATGAGCGCACTGGAGATTACCTGGTTCGGCATCATTGCCGTGCTCGTGGTGGGGTATGCGATTCTCGACGGCTTCGACCTGGGGGTGGGCTTCTGGCATTTTTTCACCAAGCGTGATGAGGAACGGCGCAAGCAGGTGGCCGCCATCGCACCGGTGTGGGACGGCAACGAGGTGTGGCTGGTGGGGGCCGGGGCGGCGTTGTTTGCCGCCTTCCCACTGGTGTATGCGACGGTGTTCAGCGGCATGTACCTGGCGCTCATGCTCGTGCTGATGGCGCTGATTGCCCGCGGCGTATCGCTCGAGATGGGGGCGCGCGAGCCCGCGGCGGCGGCGCGCGGTGCCTGGGATTTCCTCTTCGCGCTGGGCAGCACGCTGGCCGCGCTGCTCTTCGGCGTGGCATTCGGCAATATCCTGCAGGGGTTGCCGCTCGATGCCGAGGGCAATTACACCGGCACCTTCCTCACGCTGCTCAATCCGTTCGCCATCCTGGTGGGGCTGCTCAATCTCGCCATGCTGGCCACCCATGGGGCGTTGTACCTGGTCATGAAGCTGGAGGGCGAGCATGCCGAACGCGTGAAGCGCTGGGCGCAGGGGACGTGGGTCGCCTACCTGCCGCTCGCGCTCATCGTCATGGGGATGGCGGGGGTGATGTTTCCGCATTTGCTGCGCAACTACCAGGCGCTGCCCTGGCTCTGGCTGCTGCCGGCGGCGACCGTTGCCGCCATCGTGACGACGGGGATTCTGCATGCGCGCGGCAGGGAACGCGGCGCATTCATCGCCTCATCCGGCAGCATTGCCTTGTTGCTGCTCACCGCGGTGACGGCGCTGTTCCCCAACCTCGTACCCGCGCAGGGCGACCCCGCGTTGAGCCTGACCATCGCGCGCGCCGCGTCCTCGCCACTCACGCTTAAGACGATGCTCATCGTTTTCCTGATGGGCATGCCGCTGGTGCTGGGCTACACGTTTTTCGTGTATCGAATCTTCCGCGGGAAGGTGCAGGACGATGTGCATTATTGAGCGGCATCCCGTGGCGGCTTGAGGGTAAAGGGAAACGTACGGGCGCGGCGAATACAACAGCAAGCATTTTCAGCCGGCGGCACGGCGGTTCCTCGTATGCATTGCTCTCCTCTCGCGGTGGTTGGGGGAATCTGCCGGATGCCGGGGCGGCATCTCCGCCGGTAAAGAAGTAATCGGCATGACCGTACACAGCACCATACCCTTTAACTGCGCGCTGCCGGTGGGCCAGGAGGCGCAATACCTGCAGGAGGCGCTGCTCTCGGGCACGTCGGCGGGCGATGGCCCCTTCACCCGGCGTTGCCACGACCTGTTATCCGGCGCGCTGGGTGTGCCGCGCGTGCTGCTCACCACCAGTTGCACGCACGCGCTGGAGATGTGCGCGCTGTTGCTCGACCTCCAGCCGGGGGATGAGGTGATCGTGCCCTCCTTCACCTTTGTCTCCACCGTTAACGCCTTCGTGCTGCGCGGGGTGCGGCCGGTCTTTGCCGATATCCGCCCTGACACACTGAACCTGGATGAGGCGCGCCTGCCGGCGTTGCGCACGCCAAAGACGAAGGCAGTCGTGCCCGTGCACTACGCCGGGGTAGGGTGCGAGATGGATGCGATCATGGCGCTCGCCCGGGAGCAGGGCATCGCCGTGGTGGAGGATAACGCGCACGGGTTGTTCGGGCGGTACCGCGGGCGGTGGCTGGGCGCCTTCGGCGCGCTGGCCACGCAGAGCTTCCACGCCACGAAGAATTTTAGTTGCGGGGAGGGCGGGGCGCTCTTGATCAACGATGCGTCCCTGATCGAGCGGGCGGAGATCCTGCGGGAGAAGGGCACGGATCGCAGCAAGTTCTTCCGGGGACAGGTGGACAAATACACCTGGGTCGATATGGGATCGAGCTATCTGCCCTCCGATCTGCTGGCGGCGGTGCTGCTGGCACAACTGGAGGCGCGGGAGACGATCCAGGCGCGACGGCGGGCGATCTGGGAGACGTATGCCGGCAATCTGTGCGGCTGGGCGGCATCGTGCGGGGCGCGGTTGCCGATCGTGCCGGAGCATTGCGAGCAGAGCTATCACATGTTCTACCTGCTGATGCCCTCGCTCGAGGTGCGGCAGGCGTTCATCGCCCACCTGCGCGCGCGGGGCGTGACGGCGGTGTTCCACTACCAACCGCTGCACCTTTCGCCGATGGGGCGGCAGTTCGGTGGTCGCCAGGGCGATTGCCCGGTAACCGAATCGGTGAGCGATCGATTGGTGCGCTTGCCGCTGTACAATACGATGGACGAAGCTGCAGTCTCACGGGTGGTTGCGGCGGTCACGGAGTTTGCCGGATGAGCGAGCGCATCTTGCCGAAGCGCATACTGGTCACCGGGGGCGCGGGCTTCATCGGCGCGAACTTCCTCCTGCGCGCTGTGCCCGCGCATCAGGAGATCGCTTTCGTCAACCTGGACAAGGGCACGTACGCGGCGAACCCCGATAACCTGACGGCGATCAGCGGATTGCCGAATTACCGCTTCGTGCGCGCCGACCTCGCCGAACGCCTCGAGGTGGAGGCGGTATTGGCCGAGTATGCGCCGGACTGGATCATCCACTTCGCCGCCGAGAGCCATGTGGACCGCTCCATTGTGCGCCCCGATGATTTCATCCGCACCAACGTGCTGGGCACCTTCCATTTGCTGGAGGCATGCCGGGCGGGATGGAGCGGGGATAACCACCTGTTCGTGCATGTGAGCACCGACGAGGTGTATGGTTCGCTGGGTGAGGAGGGGGCATTCACCGAGCAGACCCCGTACGACCCGAGCAGCCCGTACTCCGCTTCAAAAGCGTCGAGCGATCTGTTTGTGCAGGCGTATCACCGCACCTACGGGCTGCCGGCCGTTACCACCAATTGCTCGAACAATTACGGCCCGCGCCAATTCCCGGAGAAGTTGATCCCGCTGATGATCCTCAACGCGCTGGAGGGCAAGCCGCTGCCAGTGTACGGCGCCGGGCGCAACGTGCGCGACTGGATCTATGTGGAGGATCACTGCGCGGCCATCTGGCAGGTGGCGCGGTGCGGGCGGTTGGGCGAACGCTATAATATCGGCGGGAACTGCGAGCGGGCGAACCTTGACGTGGTGCGCGCGATCTGCCGGCTGGTGGCGCAGGCTACGGGGCGGGCGGAAGCGGAGATCGCCGGACTGATCACCTTTGTCGCCGACCGCGCCGGCCATGATTTTCGCTATGCGATGGATAACACGAAGATCCGGCGCGAACTCGGCTGGGAACCCACTGTGGACTTCGACGAGGGGTTGGCGCGCACGGTAGCCTGGTACCTCGACAACCCGGAATGGGTGCGCCGGGTGCGCACGGGGGAGTACCGGTTGGCGCTGGAAGGGCACGCGATATGAGAAAAGGCATTCTGCTGGCCGGCGGCAAGGGCACGCGGCTGTATCCGGCCACGCGGGCGGTGGGCAAGCAACTGCTGCCGGTGTACGACAAGCCGATGGTCTACTACTCGCTGTCGACGCTGATGCTCGCCGGCGTGCGGGAAGTCCTGCTCATCTGCACCCCGTCGGATCAGCCGTTGTACGATCAACTACTGGGCGATGGCCGCCAGTGGGGACTGAAGCTGAGCTACGCCGTGCAGGCCGAGCCGGAGGGCATCGCGCAGGCTTTGCTCATCGGCGAAGAATTCCTCAACGGCGAGCCGTGCGTGCTGGCGCTGGGCGACAACATCTTTTTCGGCAGCGGCTTGATTCGCCTGCTGCGCGCCAGCGCCGGTCAACAGGCGGGGGCCACCGTGTTCGCCTACTGGGTGAAAGATCCGCAACGCTACGGAGTGGTGACGCTGGACCAGGCCGGTCGGCCGACCGCGCTGGTAGAGAAGCCGTGCGATCCCATCTCCAATTACGCGGTGACGGGGATCTATTTCTACGACGGCAACGCGCCGGCCTACGTGCGCGCCCTGCGACCATCCGGGCGCGGGGAACTGGAGATCACCGATCTCAACCGCATCTACCTGGAGCGCGGCGAACTGGCGGTGAAGGTGTTCGGGCGCGGCATCGCCTGGCTGGACACCGGCACGCCCGAGTCGCTGTTGCAGGTGGCGCATTTCATCCAGGTGGTGGAGGAGCGCCAGGGGTTGAAGGTCGGCTGTCCGGAGGAAATCGCCTACCGCCAGGGATGGATTTCCGCCACGCAATTGCTGGGGCTGGCGCAGGAGTATCGCGGCAACCTGTATGGCGAATACCTGACGCATATCGCGCAGGAGGACCATATCGGCGGACCGCTCACCGAGTTACGATGATGATGCTCTCCATTGTGATACCGACCTATAATTCGGCCACCTTCATCGGCGACACGCTTGCCGCCTGCGCAGCGTACGCCGCGGAAGCGGCGCATGCGGTGGAGGTGATTGTCGTCGATGACGGAAGCGATGACGCTACTTTTGCGACGATCAAAGAGATCGCCCCTCGCAGCCCGGTGCGCATCATTGCCGTGCAGCTTTTCCGCAATCGCGGGCAGTTCCACGCGCTGATGGCCGGATTACAGCAGGCGACCGGCGACTACATCGTGACGCTGGACGATGATCTCGAATACCATCCGAACCAGATCCCCCGGTTGCTGCAGGCGCTGCAGGAGCAGCCGGACGCGCACGACGTGATCATCGGCGTGCCGGAGGTGCGCCGCTCGTCCTGGCTGCGCCGCTGGGGCAGCAGTGTGGCGAACGCACTAAACTCAACGCTGGTCGGCAAGCCGCGCCATCTGCGCACCGGCACCTTCCGGCTGATGACCGGCGAGGTCGTGCGCCATCTGCGCGAGTTCCGCACCGCCAACCCGATCATGGCGCAACTCATCTTTCGCGTCACGCGCCGGGTGACCAATGTCACGGTGGAGCATCGCGCGGGACTGCGGCCGTCCAACTACAGCCTGCGCCACCTGATGCAGACCATGCTGCGCATGACGCAGTTGTACTCCGACCTGCCCATGCAGTACATGATGCTGGGAGGGTTATTCCTGTCCGCGCTCTCCATCCTCAGCGGGTTGCTGCTGGTCATTCGCTACATCACCGGCTTCCCGCGCCCAATCGCGATGGCCGGGTGGACCTCGACGATGGTGAGTATCTACTTTTTCTCCGGCCTCATCCTCTTTGCAGTGGGCATGCTCGGGCAGTATGCTTTTCGCATCTACGAAGAGGTGAATAAGCAGCCGAACTTCCAGGTGCGCGATCTGTTCGATTCGCGCGAGGAGCCCGTCGATGACGCCCATGACGCCGTGCCAGCTGGTCACTGATCTCGGCCAATTGCCGGTGCGGCCGGCGACGCCCGAGGATGTCCCCCCGCTGATGGACCTCTTCCGCGAGGTGCGGCAGTGGTTGTGCGCGCGCGGCTGGTCGAAAGAGTGGGAGTGGATCGAGTACCCGAATCTGGACGAATACCTGCTGCGCTGGGTGAACGAGCACGCGGTCTACGTGGCGGAGCTGGACGGGACGATTATCGCGACGCTTACCCTGGATGCGGATGACGAGCCGATGTGGGGCGAGCGCGGGCAGGACGGGCGCGCCCTGTATATGAAGAAGATGGCGACGTCCCGCGCGGCAGCCGGACGGGGCCTCGGCCGCGCGCTGGTAGATTTCGCGATCGAAATGGCTCGCGCACAGGGCCGTACCCTGGTGCGGCTGGACTGCCTGGCCGATGATGCCGACCTCTGCCGCTATTACGAGCGGCTGGGCTTTGCTCCGGTCGGCGAACGATTGCTGACACATCGGGATTGGAGAGCGGCACTCTATGAGCGACCGGCAGAGGCCTGACGGACAACGCACCATCATGATCCTCGGCGCGGGGCCTTTCCAACTGCCGGCCATTCAGCGGGCAGCGGCGATGGGGCTCCGGGTGGTCACCGTCGATTACCTGCCGGAGAATATCGGGCATCGCACCGCGCACGCTTCGGTGAACTGCAGCACCACCGATCGCGCCGGGGTGTTGGCGGCGGCGCGCGAGCTGGGCATCGACGGCATTGCCACCTTCTGCTCGGATGTGGCGGTGGCGACGGTGGGCCATGTGGCCGATGCGCTGGGGTTGCCGGGCATCAGCGAAACAGCCGCCGATGTGATGACCCACAAGGGACAGTTTCGCTCAGCGATGCGCGCGGCAGGATTGCCTACGCCGCAGGCGTGCTTCGGCGCGAATTACGCGGAGGTCGCACCGGCAGTGGCCGCTCTGCGCTTTCCAGTGATGGTGAAGCCCTGCGATGCCTCCGGCTCGCGCGGCGTTGTACGCATTGATACCCTTGATCCCGTGCAACTGGCTGCCGCCTTCGACGCGGCGCTGGCCTTTTCGCGCGGCGGGCAGGCCTGCGTGGAAGAGTGCGTGCCGGGCACGGAGGTGGGCGGCGATGCCTTCCTGGTGGATGGCAAGGTGGCCTTCATCGTGCTCACGCACAAGCGACTGTCAAGGTTTCTGGTGAGCGGCCACAGCTTGCCCACGCATATCGATGCCGCGGCCCAGGCGCGCGTGGTGGCGGCGGTGGAGGCGTGCGCGCATGCGCTGGGCTATGCCGATGGCCCGTTGAACGTGGACGTGATGGTGTGCGAGGATGCGGCGGTGGTGCTGGAGATGAGCGCGCGCAACGGCGGCAACGGCATCCCCGAGTTGATCCGCTACGCCACCGGCGTGGATCTCTTCGACGCGGTGATCCGGCAGGCGCTGGGCGAGACGGTGCGCTTCTCGCCGTACCCCACATTGCGGCCGTGCGGCTCGCTGGTTTTCGGGTCGCCGCAGGCGGGACGGCTGGAGCATGTGGCGAGCGCCGATGCCGTGCAGGCGGCCTGTCCGGAGGTCTTTTCGGTGTTCGCTTCCTATCGGCCGGGCGATGATGTGCCGGCCTTCACGCACAACGGCAATATGCTGGGCTATGTCCTCTTTGATTGCGCGCAGCACCCATACGAGGCGATTGCGCCGCGGGTGCTGCAGGCGCTGGCGCTGCGGGTTGTGCCAACGGATGATGAACGTGAGGTGCCATGTCAGGCTTCCTCATGACAAAAGCCGGGACATACGGCGCACTGCACGCCGCCATCCTGCTCTACTCGGTGAGCTCGGTGGTGGCCAAGCTGGCCTCCGCGCATTCCTTCCGCTCCTGGCACTTCTGGGGGCTGGTGGCGCTGGAGGTGCTGGTGCTGGCCATCTATGCGATTTTCTGGCAGCAGATGCTCAAGCGCCTGCCGCTCACCACCGCCTACGCGAATCGCGCGATGGCGATCATCTGGACGTTTATCGCCGGCCTGCTCTTCTTTGGCGAGAGCTTTCGCTGGCAAAATCTGGCGGGCATGGCGCTGCTCATCGGCGGCATTTACCTGGTGGTGACGAGTGATGGACAACAAAACACTGGGGATCGCGATAATTCTATTCACCGCCCTGTTAGTGGCAATATCGCAGATCCTGTTGAAAACGAGCGCGGATAAGACGCACGCCTCCCGCCTGGGCGAATACCTGAACTGGCACGTGATGGGCGGGTATGCGTTGCTGTTTAGCAGCATGCTGTTGAATATTGTCGCCTATCGCTGGGTGGAGTTGAAGGCCGGTCCGGTCTTCGGGTCGGCGAGCTACGTCTTCGCCCTGGTGCTCGGCGCGCTCATCTTGCGCGAGCGGGTGACGCCGGGGTTGCTCTGGGGCAATGTCCTCATTATCCTCGGCATTATCGTCTTTAATCTGTGATGGGACGGCATGGTCGCACACGAACCCGTACAACTGCATCAGGATGCAACACCACGGACGCTGTCGTGGCCGGCGGCGCTGGCGCTGGCGCTCGCCTGCACCGCGTTGCTTGGCGTGGCATGGGCGCTGTGCGCGGCGCAGTTCGATACCAATGACGACGTGGGGATGATGCTCACCGCCTCGGGCCTGCGCACCGGCACGCCCGACCCGCATCTGGTCTTTACCAACATCCTGCTTGGCAACATGCTCGCCGAGTTATACCGGCAACTCCCGGCGATCAACTGGTATGCCGTCTACCTGCTGGCCGCACACGGGTTGGCGCTCACAACGATATTCGCCATATTCCTGCGGCGGACGAGCGGACGCCGGCGGTGGATCGTGCTCGGCATCACGGCGGCCGCCTATTTCCTCATGGCCATGCGCCTGCAGTTCACCTCGACCTCCATCCTGGTGGGCCTGGCG
>JAGUZN010000262.1 GCA_020060775.1 Armatimonadota bacterium | reverse complement strand
GCCGCCAGCAGGGGCGTGCCGGCGCTGATCACCTGCACGGGGAAGAGGGAATCCTGCCAGACGTAGGTGCGTCCGCAGAGGGCGATGCGCTGGCCGTCCACCATCACCGGCGTGAAGGGCGGGATGACGATATCATCTTTGCCCAGCGCTTTGCCCACCCACGGCCCATCGGCGATCTTCTCGAAGGGGGTGTCGAATGACGAGATCACCTGCCCTCCCCGCTTGAGGGTGGTGCGGGCCGTCATCTCGCCCACCGGCAAGGTGTTGAGCGGAAAGGCGACTTCAGCCTTGGCGGCAGCGAACTGCGCGATCGTTTTAGCGGCCAGCACCTTGCCGTGAGCATCGAGGATCTCGACCAGCGTCTGCAATTCGCCCAGCGGCGCTTCGCGGTATTTCTCGACGTCGGCGATGACCAGCGCACGGTTGCCCTTGGGGTAGAGCTTGACCGTGTTCACCACCGGCGGCTGCGGCACGAAGGGACGTTGCGCCTGGTAGATGAGGTTGCCCTGATCATCGGCGATTTTCAGCCACAGGCTGTTGATGTCGAGATCGCTGAACCCGCCGCGTATGGCGATGGATCCCTTGCCGTCCTTGAGCGGCAGCGGGCGGTCGAAGTTCAGCACCGTGCCGGAATAGGTGCGGACGAATGTGTCGGGATCGATGATCTCCTTGAGGTCTGAGGGCTGCAGGCGCGCCTCCAGTTGCGGGGCAGCCCCTGCGCCCTGTATCGCCAGGTTGAGTTGCAGTTGCGCGTAGTGCAGCGGTCCGAGGCTGCGCTGTGCCAGGCGAGGATTCACACCACCAAAGATGAGCGCGCCCCAGCGTTCCGGATTCGCATAGGCATCATTATCGGTGATGTCGGCCCAGGCGGCGGCCGCACCATGCGCCGGCAGCCAGCGGCGGACGATATTGGCGGGCATGGTCTCGCCGTCTTTGGGCGGGGCAATACCGAGCATCTTCCAGGTGAGCAGCCCTTCGAAGGCGCGATAGGGCTGATCACCCTCACGGTAGCTGCGCACATGCACCATTTCCGTGCTCACCGGTTGTTCATTGATGTAGAGGGCGGCTTTGCCATCGGCGGCGACAACGTAATGCGCCTTTTTCTCCGGGGTCGGCGCCAGCCAGAGTTCCATGCCCTGATCGGCTTCACCGGCATCCGGACTGCGCAGGGCAAAATAGAGCCCCTGGTCATCATAGGCGAGGTTGGCGCGCATCTCGCAGCGCACGAGATTGCCGAAGGGCCGGTCGACAAAGTCCATCACTTCCGCTGTGCCCGCCCACTTTGCCGGGGAGAGCGGCGCGTCCGGCTTCACGGTTTTCCGCCCAATGCGCAGGGTCGGCTTGAGTAGAGCGGCAGCGCCGTGGCGGTAGAGACTCTTCACCTCTTCGGCATCGAGCGGCCGGTTGAAGATCATCAATTCGTCGATGGCGGTGGCGTTGTTGCCATCCTTCGTCCAACTGTTGTCAGCGATCTGCAGGCGGGCATGTTCGTAGATCCAACTCGCCAGGTCTTTGGGCCGATCGATCGCCCGCGAGAGATATTTGCCGTCGCTGAAGGCGGTGATCGTCTGCTCATCCCAACTGAAGACCATGTGATGCCAGACGTCGCGCTCGAGCGCCGGGTAGCCGCCGACACCCCAGCGCACCCGGCTGCCGTCCATCCAGTACAGGTTGCGCGTGCCGCCCTCCCAATAGTGATAAAAGAGCATGCGCCCGGGGATTTGCATAAAGATATGCTGCTGGGCATCGCCCGGGGTCCAGTCGAGTGGTTTGATCCAGAGGGCGATCGCACCACGGCGGTCGTCGACATTGCCGTGCACCGCATAGTTGAGCGGCCGATCTTTCTCACCGGCCACCACCGCCTGCCCGATGACGCCAGGCACATAGCGCGAGGGCGCATTGCCCTGTTGCGGCAGGGGGTCGCCGCCGGCAATGACTGCCGCGAGTTGACCATCGTAGGGTGCGTAGAAAGAGAGATCGCTTGCATCGAGCGCATGCACGGACGATGCCGCGAGCGCCAGTATCAGGTACAGCATGAAACGGATATGCATGTGCATTCCTCTCTACCTGGAATGGGATTTTTCATTAGAGGGGCAGTATTGGGGCGGAAATCTAACCTTAAAATACCTTCCACGCTCTTAACTGTCAATATCGCATGGGATGACCGGCCGGCATTTCTTTGCTACAATATGAAGCAATCGCCACCCCGGCGACGCAGGAGGTCCCCCATGTCCAAGCCAATGCTTGCCGATGTGACCGACGGCATGTCCGTGCGCACGCAGGCCTACCTGAAGCAGAAGCGCCTGATTCCGTACAAGAACAAGCCGGGGGCGTTCCTCGCCCTCACCCTTGCCGACCGCTCGGGGGTATTGGAAGGCAAAGTGTTTGACAACGCCGAGGAGATCGCCGGGCATTTACCCGACGGTGCGATCGTCACCGTCACCGGCCGGGCCTCGACCTACCAGAATGCGCTCGGCCTCATTCTCGAGAGCGTCGAGGTGTGCGCCAATCCGGTGGACCGCGCCGATTTCATGCCGGCTTACGCCGGCGATGTGCGGGAGCTTACCGCCGAGTTGGATGCGGCCATCAATTCGATCACCGACCCCGACCTCGGCCCGCTGGTGCGCAGCCTGCTCCATGACCCGGAGATCGGCGATCTGTATCGCGCAGCCCCGGCGGGGAAGTCGATGCATGGGGCGTACCTGCACGGTTTGATGGAGCACGTGGTGCGCATGGTGCGGCTGGCGGAAGCGGTGTGCCGTTGTTACCCGCAGGCTGACCGCGATCTGCTGATTGCCGGGGTGTTGCTGCATGATCTGGGGAAGATCCGCGAATACCAGTGGGACTTGAGCATCGACCAGACCACGCTCGGGCGGTTGCAGGGGCACATCCTGATTGGCGATCGCATGATTTACGAGCGCGGGCGGGAGTTGGGCATGGCCGAGGAACGCGCCCTGCGCCTGAGCCACCTCATTTTAAGCCATCACGGCCAATCGGAGTACGGGGCGGTGACCGCCCCGCAGACGCTGGAAGCCGTGTTGCTGCATTACCTGGACAACCTGGAGGCGAAGGCCACGCACTGTCTGGAAATGCTGGCCTCGGGTGGGGAAACGCCGTGGACGGAGTACGACCGCGTCGAGGGCCACTACTGGTATCGCGGGACGCCGGAGGCCGCCCGTCCGGGCGTGTGACGTTAACGCATTTTTACTGGACGCGAGGGAAGCATCCGGTTATACTGTGGGCACTAGAGAGCCTGTTAAAGCATAGCTATTCGCCATCTCGCTTGCTCTCATGGCGTCATGCATTAGCGGGCATGTCGCCATGATTTCGGCGCGATCTGGATACACAGCTATGCTTCAACAGGCTCTGAGAGGATAACCATGGCGCGAGAGAAGTCAGCAGGCGCAGTCGTATACCGTGTGACCGAGGACGGCAACCTCCTCTACCTGTTATTGCAACCCGCACCGGGGAAGCCCTGGGGATTTCCCAAAGGGAAACTTGATAAAGGCGAGACGGAAGAGCAAGCAGCGCGCCGCGAAATTTCTGAGGAAGCTGGGCTGCCGGCGGTCGAGTTCGAGACGAACTTCCGCCATGTGGTGCACTACACGTACCGCCGCGGGCGATCAGTTGTGCGCAAGGATGTCATCTACTTCCTGGCGCAGACGATGACCGCCGAAGTGCGCATCTCCTGGGAGCATTCCGCCTATCGCTGGGCCACGGTGGAGGATGCGCTGGATCTGGTAGTATACGAGAACGCCCAGGAAGTGCTACGCCAGGCCCATGAACATCTCCTCCAGCGTTACGGCCTCGCGCGCGAGGGGTGAGGGCAACCCCTCTTTCGGTGGCGCCGTTGCGGCGGGCCAGGGCTTGCCGGTGACCAGCGTGGCTCCTTCCTGTTCCGCGGTGGCCATGGCGATGGCCGTTTCCGCGCTGATGCCGTGCATCGCTCGCAGGTTCGCCGCCGCAAACAGCAACCGGTCGGACGCCGAGACGCGGCGAATCGGCAACGCTTCGGTTGCACGCAACAGTCCATCCAGTTCCTCCGGCGCGAAGCGGTCCGCCAGGGCGACACAGGCTTCCGCCAGGTTATACACGTTCATCACCACGTCATGTTCGCCGGCTTCCGCCTCGCGCAACAGACGATGCACCGTGCCCCCCTCCTCGCCGGTGAGGTAGAGCATAAACGCTTCCGTATCCAACACGTATCGGGACATGCCAACCTTTCCGTTCCGCGCTGTTACTCTTTCGCCTCACGACGGCGCAGCACCCCGTAGAGCGCACCGACCGGATCTTCCGGCAGGAGACGGATGAGCAGATGATCGTCCTCCACCTCTACGCTCACCTTGCGTCCGGGTTTGATGCCCAACTGTTTGCGCAGCGGCGCGGGGATCATCACCTGCCCTTTGGGCGTGACTGTCACAATGGCCATGGCATCCTCGCATTCGTCTCAACCGATCAGCTTCACGATACATCGAGCGGTCTGCGGATCGATCCTTGTTGCTCGCCGGGGCGGCACAACTATTTTACGAAATTTTTCACAATTATACGCCATTCCAGATAAAAAGATAACTGTAACATGGGGTGGAAACAACCGGTTGTCCCCCTTCCTCCCCCTTGTGCGATTGCGTGTAATATGTTAGAAACATTGCGCAGCTAGTCTGGAGTATGGTCGCCCCCTATGCTTTGTGGCCCTTGCCAGCCGGATATCCTCGGGCAGTCGTGACCAGTGACGCCAGACCAACGGCCGTGTCCGCGCTATTTCGCTTGACGCGTGCTCGTTTAATATGATAAAGTTAGTCGCATTTTCACGTATTGCCATCGGAATGGATGCGGTTTCATCGACAGGTTGTGTTACGGGCGGGGAGTAAGGAGTCGAATTCAGTTATGTCTCGGTACGGTTATTTCTGGGGTTGTTACATACCAAACCGCTTGCCGCATATGGAGAAGGCGACGCGGGCAGTGTTTGACGCCCTGGATATTCCAGCCACCGACCTGGAAGGCTTCACCTGCTGCCCGGAAAAGTCAATGCTGAAGAATGCCGATCACGAGGCCTGGCTGTTGACGGCCGCGCGCAACCTGGACATTGCCGAGGATGCCGATCTGACCCTCACTACGCCGTGCACCGGGTGCTACGGCACGCTGAAGGGCGCCAACCACGAATTAACCGATCCCGCCGTGCTCGCGCGCATCAATGTGCGTCTGGCCAAGGTGGGTCGTACATATCATCGCGGCACGGATGTCAAGCATTTGCTGGAAGTGCTATGGGACGATTTCGGCCCGCAGACGTTGCGCCAGCGCGTGCGCTACCCGCTCACCGGTCTGCGCATCGCCGTGCATTACGGTTGTCACCTGCTGCGCCCGAGCCGCGAACTCGGATTTGACGATCCTTTCGCGCCGAGAAAGTTCGACCAGCTCGTCGAGGCGCTGGGCGCCACGTCAGTGGACTACACCTCCAAGATGCTCTGCTGCGGCGGCTTGCTCGCACGCTCCGACGACCAGGCGCAGGCGGAGCAGATGTGTCGCGTGAAGCTGAAGGAACTCGCCACCCTGGAGGTGGATTGCCTGACGCTGGTGTGCCCATCCTGCACCATGCAGTATGAGTACCAGCAGGCGACCTTCGCGCGCTCGGGGGAAGTCTACAACGTGCCCGTGCTCTCGTACATGGAGTTGCTCGGCCTGGCGCTGGGGCTGGAGCCGGATGACCTGGGCATCTCCGCCCACCGCGTTGACACCAATCCGTTCTTCGCACGCTGGCAGGAATTGCGCCGCCGGCAGGACGTGCTCGCCGGGCACTTCGACCTGAAAGGCCTGACGGGCTGCGCCGAGTGCAACGGCTGTCGCAACGACTGTCCGGTCAATCTCCATGATCCCGCCTTTGTGCCCAACCAGATCGTGCGCCAACTCGCCGAAGGCGACCTCGACGGCGTGATCGCGTCGAAAGCGGCCTGGAAGTGCCACGAGTGCTACACCTGCGCTGATCGGTGCTGCCAGTCGTATTCGATGCTCGACATCCTGCGCACGGTCAAACGCCTCTCCATCGAGCGCGGAGTGGTGCCCAGCGGCATTGCCGACGGCATCGCCGCCGTGCGCAATACCGGTGCAATGATCGCCGGGTCGGAGGCCGCCAGGAAACGCTTAAAACTGCCCGCCCTGGCGAAGTCCGGGGCGAAAGAACTGGAAACGTTACTCGAAGAGTGATCCACCCCACAGCCTGCCGCCCCCGGCAGCGCCACCCCGAGGAGAACGCTCTTCTCGGGGCAGGGAGAATGAAACCATGCATGAGCAATCACCCTACGATCGCACACAACGGAATATCTCGGGTTGCGGCCTAAGCGCCTTGATGAGCCGGCGCGGCAACCTGGTCAACGGCGAATCGATCATTCGCTCCATTGGTCTGCTGCACGAGCGCGGCAACGGGCTGGGCGGCGGCTTTGCGGTGTACGGCTGTTACCCGCAGTACGCCGATCAGTTTGCGCTGCACCTGATGTACTATAATTCCCGTGCGAAAGAGGAGACCGAGCGTTTCCTGGACGAGCGCTTTGAGCTTGCGCACGAAGAAACGATTCCGACGCGCGCCGTGCCCGGCGTGGACCCCTCCAACGCCCCGTTGTTGTGGCGCTATTTCGTGACGCCCAAACCGCTGCGGCTGGCGGAATCGATGATGCCCACGGCAGAGGAGTTCATGCTGCGCGCGGTGATGGACGTGAACGCCCGCATCGACGGCGCGTACGTGTTCAGCTCCGGGAAGAACATGGGAGCGTTCAAGGCGGTGGGGTCGGCAAAAGATGTCGGCCGCTTCTACCGGCTGGAGGAGTACCAGGGGTACATCTGGCTGGCGCATGATCGCTTTCCCACCAATACTCCGGGCTGGTGGGGCGGCGCGCATCCCTTCACCATGCTCGACTTCGCGGTGGTGCATAACGGCGAGATCTCCAGCTACGGCATCAACAAACGGTATCTGGAACAGTTCGGCTACCAGTGCACCCTGCGCACCGACACCGAGGTGATCGCTTATCTGCTCGACCTGCTGCTGCGCCGTCATCACCTGCCGCTGGATATCGCCATTGCCGTGGTGGCCGCACCGTTCTGGAAGGACATCGACGCCATGGAGGCGCAGGACCCGGAACTGGCTGAGCTGTACCGCACGCTGCGTTCGGTGTATGCCGGCGCGCTGGTCAACGGTCCTTTTGCGATCGCCTTCGGCTACAGCCGCGGCATGGTGGGGTTGAACGATCGCATCAAGCTGCGCCCGCTCGTCGCCGCCGAGAAGGATGACTTCATCTTCCTCTCGAGCGAGGAGTCGGGCATTCTGGAAATGTGCGCCGATCCGGATACGATCTGGTCGCCGCGCGGCGGTGAACCGATCATCGCCGAGTTGGAGCCGGATGTCTTCCCGGACATCCCGCAGACGATCGCCCGGGTTGACCTGGCCGGCGTGGGAGTTCGCGCCGCACGGTAGAACAACAGGCGGTTGCGTCGCATTGACCGCCGTGAGTGAAGAGGAACGTTATGAGCACCAGCTTCGTCGCACCAGAGTTTCGCTGGACCAATGATAATGATCTCTGCTGTCGCTGCCGCCGTTGTGTGAAGCAGTGCGGCTGGGGGGCGCTGCGCTGGGAAGGCCGCGTGATCGCCGATCACAACAAATGCGTCGGCTGCCATCGCTGCGAGACGTTCTGTCCGGAATCGTGCATTGCGATTCTGCCGAATCCCACCCATTATCGCCCGAACAACAACTGGACGGTGAAGCACCGCAAGAACGTGTATCGACAGGCGGAGACGGGCGGCGTGTTGCTCACCGGCATGGGCGCGGATTGGGATTTCCCGGTGCTCTTCGACAACCTGTTTCTCGATGCCTGCCAGGTGACCAATCCCTCCATTGATCCACTGCGTGAGCCGATGGAACTGCGCACCTACCTGGGGCGCAAGCCGGAACAAGTGGAGTTGCAGGTTGAGGCGGGGGGCAAGGTGCGCCTGCAATCGCAGGTGTCGCCGAACTACCAGTTGTCCACTCCGATCATCTTCTCGCCCATGTCCTACGGGTCGATCTCGCTGAACGCGCAGAAGAGCCTGGCGATGGCGGCGGAGGCCTGCGGCATATTATGGAATACGGGCGAGGGCGGCATGCACGACGAGGTGAAGCCCTATGCGCATTGCGCGGTCGTGCAGTGCGCGTCGGGGCGATTCGGCGTCAGTGTCGATTATTTGAATTCGGGCGCAGCGGTGGAAATCAAGATCGGACAGGGCGCAAAGCCGGGCATCGGCGGACACCTGCCGGGTGAGAAGGTGACTTCCGACGTCTCCACCACGCGCATGATTCCGCTGGGGTCGGACGCCATCTCTCCCGCGCCGCAGCACGATATTTACTCGATTGAAGATTTGCGCCAGCTCATTTACGCGCTGAAGGAAGCGGTGGACTACGCGAAGCCGGTGGGCGTGAAGATCGCCTGCGTGCACAACGTGGCGGCGATCGCCAGCGGCATCGCCCGTGCCGGCG
>JAGUZN010000040.1 GCA_020060775.1 Armatimonadota bacterium | reverse complement strand
GTTGAAGTGGTGTTGTTGCCCTTGGCCGGGCACGTAGGGCGGACGCGGCTGCTGGGCCTGCTGCGCAGGCCCTCCCTGTCGCGGCGGCATGATGTCCCGCGGGCCGAGCAGCAGATCCCAGATATTGAAGCGTGGCTCGGGAATGGGCACCGGATAGAGGTCGGGCCGCGCCAGCATGGCGCGGCGCACCGCGACGATCTGGTAGTTCATGGCGAGGGTCGACACGATTCCACTGGCCATCCAGCTCAACAGGATGGCCAGCAGCACCCAGCATACGAGTTGGACCCGCACACTACGCATCGGGGCGAAACGCATAACCCACTCCTCGCACCGTTGCGATGGGACAGGGGTCCAGCCCTGCTTCCATCAGCTTCTCCCGCAGTCGGTAAATATGGTTATCGACCAGCCGCAATTCGCCATAGAAGTCATCACCCCAGATGATGGGCACCAGTTGCTCGCGGGAGAAGACCACGCGCGGCCGTTGCACCAGGGCCGCCAGCACATTGAACTCACTGGTGGAGAGTGCGACCTCGGCCTCGTTGACCGTCGCCCGCCGTTCCTCGGGGTAGACGGCCAACCCCTGCCAGCGCACGGCGGATTGCGCGGTGTGGCGCTGGGCGCGGCGCAACAAGGCCTGAATGCGCGCGGCGAGCTCGGAGGCGTAAAAGGGCTTGGTGACGTAGTCATCGGCCCCCTGCTGCAGTGCGCGCACTTTGTCCAGTTCACCATCGCGGGCGGAGAGCATGATGATGAAGGCATCAGATTCACGGCGAATCTCGGTGCAGACCTGCAGGCCATCCATGCCGGGCATCATGATATCCAAGATGACCACCTGCGGGCGTTCGCGCCGGAAAAGCGCCAGCGCATCGACGCCGTTCTCGGCCACCAGCACGGTAAAGGCGGCGGCTTCGAGGTACCAGCGCAACCCCTCCACGAGGTCCTGATCATCGTCGGCAATCAATACGCGTGTCGTCATCTCGATCCTATTGTATCATAACCGGACGATCTGTCTTCGTCCCCGCGCCGTCGGCTACCATGGCGGGGGTCTTCCGCCAACCCATGCGCCGTCACATGGCGGCGGAAGACGCCCCACCCTTCTCCGAGCTTGCGGCCACTACTTCTGCTGCCCTTGCCTCTCCAGATTCTCGGGCGGCGTCGGCGCCAGCGATTGCTCGGCGAGGATTTTGCCGGAGTTCACGTCGATGGCCATCAGTTGCGGTCCCCGCACAAGGTACAGGGTATTGCCCTGCAATTCATACGTTGTCGGGGGCATACCGGGCCCCATGCCGTGCCCACCCGGGCCATTGCCGTGTGCTCCCATACCCGGCAGGGCAGCAGGCTCCATATCGGCGGGTGGGACTCCGCGCTGCTCACCCCTGTCCTCGCGGCGCATGGGCGGCAGCGGCAGCGCGGGCAACGCCGTCGTTGCGACCACGGTCATGGTGCGGGGTTGCACGCGGTAAAAGGTATCGCCCAGGATGACCAATACCGCAGCACTGCGCCCCGCGCCATCGGCGATCAGGAGTGGAGGTCCGCCCAGCGGGCGCGGTAGGATTCGCTGGCCATCCTGCATGTCCGCGCGTTCCTCACCCAGCATCACTGAACCGCTTTCCTCCAGCGTGTGTTCGTCCAACTTCACTAGGGTGTTGCCGCGCAGCACCAGCAGGCTATCGCCGACGTACCGCACGGTCAGCGGCGGCGGTGGCGGCGGCATTGTCATGCGCTCCCGGCGGTCTCCCCCCTGTTGTTGCGCTTCATCGCGTACCTGTCCGAAGGCGCTGGTCACCAGGCCAGCGCCGATGAGCACCACTGCGGCCAAGGCCACATAGACGGTTCCGTATTTCATTGTCACGCCCCCCTTTACAGCTGTGTTTCCCCTGTGAGCGCCATATCTCATGCAGTTCTGACCTTACCGTACCGCGGCAAGATCACAGCAACATCACAGCCCGTTGGTATTCTTATCTGATTCCTACGCTCGTGATCAGCCAGAGAGGACCATGAGATGATCACACAACGAATCGATGGTGGATCGTGGGGGCTGGCCCCGAGGCGGTGTGAGATCATCTCTATGCGGATCAGTTATTTCGGTTTATGATGTGGCGTCGACTTGCGCTCGTCTTACTTATATGATACATTATACGTATCATTATTCGCACCGGGGGTATTGCGATGTTAACGCGGGAAGCGGACTACGCCATACGCGCCTTGCTGCGGCTGGCGCAACTTGAGGGCGACCGTGTGCTCTCGACCACGCGGCTGGCCGAGGAGATGCTGATCCCGTATCGCTTCCTCCGCCGACTCACGTTGAAGCTGGAGGAGCATGGTTTCGTCGAGAGCGCGCGCGGCAAGCATGGGGGGTTACGCCTCGCCCGCCCAGCGGAGGCGATTTCGCTGCTGGATGTCATCCAGTTGATGCACCCCGAGTCGGTAGCGTTCAACCAGTGTCTGGTTGATGAGGCGAGCTGTGCCCGATCGCCGGAATGCACGGTGCGGCGCACCATTGCCGACATCCAGGCGGAGGTGCACCATCAATTGGCGGGCGTGACGATGGCCACGCTGGCGGCCGTGCCGAAAGAGGAGTAACCGATGTCCATTCTGCAACTACAGGATATTTCGCTCAAGCTGGGAGGGAAGCCCATTCTCGATGGCCTCACGATGGATGTGTGGGCGGGACATGTGCATGCCGTGATCGGTCCGAACGGCGCGGGCAAGTCGACGATGGCGTCGTTGATCATGGGGTTATCAGGCTACACCCACTACACCGGTGAATTGTATTTTGACGGGCAGTCGTTGCGTGATGTGCCTGTTGATGCGCGCGCGCGGATGGGCATCTCGCTTGCCTGGCAGGAGCCGGCCCGGTTTGAAGGGTTGAAGGTGCGCGCGTTTTTACAGGCGGCGGCGAAGGACAAGCGCGAGGCGCGGCTGCGCGAAGTGCTCGACCAGGTCGGCCTCCATCCTGACCGTTACCTCGACCGCGCGGTGGACAAAACGTTATCCGGCGGGGAGCGCAAACGCGTCGAACTGGCGAGCATTCTGGCGATGGAGCCGCGGCTGGTGATCATGGATGAGCCGGACAGCGGCATCGACGTGGCGGCGTTGGAGCGTATTTTCGCCGCGCTAGATGTGCTGCGCGCGCAGCGGGCTACGGTGCTGATGATCACGCACAGCCTGGCGGTGTTGCAGCAGGCGGATCATGCCTTCCTGCTGTGCCATGGGCGCATTCACGATAAGGGCGATGTGGAGGCGATCAGCCGCTACTTTGAAGATAAGTGTCTGCCGTGCGCCGTTCCGCAGCAACTCGAGTGCGAGGTATAAGGAGGACGATCATGGCCACCCCGATGACGACGATGTCCCCGCTGGTGGAGCAGATGTACGCTTCTATCGGCGTGAATCCGCATAGCGTGAAGGGCGATCCGAACATCGCCCATATTGAGATTCACCAGAATCGCGTGCTGGGCGTGCATCTGGTTCCCGGTTTTGAAGTGGAGGCGGAGGAGCGGGAGGACGGCATTGCCGCGGTGATGCGCGTGCGCGCGGGCGTGCATATCGACAAGCCGGTGCAGGTGTGCTTCGGGGTGATCCCGGAGACCGGGCTGCAGCGGATCGAGCTGGATATCACGGTGGAGGATGGCGCGCGGGTGGGCATTCTGGCGCACTGCACCTTCCCCTTCGCCAGGTCGGTTCGCCATGAGATGGATGCGGTAATCCGCGTCGGTCGTCACGCGGAGTACGCCTACTTCGAGCGCCACGTGCACGGGGCGGAGGGGGGCGTGATCGTCATTCCCAAAACGCGCGTGCATGTGGCGGAGGGCGGGCGTTTCCGCACCGACTTCGAGTTGATCAAGGGCCGGGTGGGCGAGATCGATATCGATCTGGATGCTACGTGCGAGGCGCACAGCGTGCTGGATGTGCTGGCGCGGGTGAGTGGATCGCAAAATGACCGCATTCGCATCAATGAGACGGCGCGTTTGGTGGGCGAGGGGGCGCGAGGCGTGCTGAACACGCATATCGCGCTGCGCGACGAGGCGCGCGCCGAGGTGTACAATACGCTGATCGCCAACGCGCCCGAGGCGCGCGGCCATGTGGACTGCAAAGAGATTGTGCAGGGGAATGCGATCGCCAAGGCTGTGCCGATCGTCGAGGTGAATAACCCCAAGGCGCACGTGACCCACGAGGCCGCCATCGGCAGCGTCGACTCCAAGCAGTTGGAGACGCTGATGAGCCGCGGCTTGACGGAAGACGAGGCGGTGGATTTGATCATCCAGGGGTTGTTGAGTTAGAGGGCTCTGGTAATGACTGATTGAACGACAGCGAGGGGCTGGCATACGCCGGCCCCTCGTTGACTTGTACGCTCCCTCGTTTTTTCGTACACTGCTGTACAGGCGGCGACTCGCCTGCACTCTATCGGGCACGAAACGGATGATGTCCCATGCTCAACCTCGACGCTTTCCCAGTCTGGGCAAATCTGCTCATTTTCGGCATCGCGGCAGCGGTGCTCTGGTTTGGCGGCGTGCGGTTGGAGCAGTGCGTTGACATCATCGCCGAGCGCAAGCGCATAGGGCATGCGCTGGCCGGATCGCTGTTGCTGGCGGCGGCCACCTCGCTGCCGGAGATTGTCACCGTGGTTTCGGCCGCGCTCATCAACAACCCCACGCTGGCGATCTACGGTCTGCTGGGCGGGGTGGCGTTGCGCACGGCGATCATCGCCATCAGCGACGGCATCATGCGCGATCGCGGGGCGTTGACCTCCTTCATCCCCAGCTTTGTGCTGCTCTTCCAGGGCGTGGGGGTGATCATCATCATGCAGGTGGCCATCCTTGGCGTGCTCACCAAAGACCCGGTTTCCGTGTTCGGCGTCGGGTTATCCCCCATGCTCATCGTACTGGTCTACCTGGCGATGCTGTTCGGCACGCGCCGTTTTGAAACGAGCCCGCGCTGGCGCCCGGAGGGTGATGGGCCACAGCGCACCCATACCGCGATCACCGCCAACCAACTCCACCACCTTCCGACTCGGGTCATCTACGCCGCGCTAATGGGCGCGAGCCTGCTCATCCTGGCATCGGGTTGGGTGATTACGCACACCGCGGATGTGCTCGCGGTGCAGACCGGCCTGGGGTCGTCGTTCATTGGCGTGACGCTCATCGCGCTGGCGACCTCGCTGCCGGAGATGAGCACAACGCTCTCCGCCGCCCATAAAGGGCATTACAGCCTGGCGATGTCGACGATTTTCGGCACCAATGCTTTTGATGCTTCGCTGTTGTTGCTGCTCGACATCGTGTATGTCAAGGGCCCAGCTCTCGCCCAGGCCGGTAACGATGCCGTATTCAGCGCGGCACTTGGCGCGCTGGTCACCTGCATCTACCTGTGGGGTTTGCTCGAGCGCAGCAACCGCTCGTTCTTTGGCATGGGGTGGGATTCCTGGCTGGTGCTGCTCCTCTACCTGGGTGGAACGGCGCTCCTGTATTTTCGTTAAGCGCTACCCGATCAGGGATAACTATGTTTAACTATATAACGGCATGGTAATCATAACGATACATGACAAGCGCTCCCATGTCATGCCGTTTACCCACAGAATCCAATAACCGTGGTATACAGCGAAAGGAGTCCATCCCATGTGTGAACAGTGCACCCATCTCCCCCTGATCGGTGAGCCGGCGCCGGCTTTTGTGGCCGAAACGACGCAAGGCACGTTGAAATTTCCTGAAGACTTTGCCGGCAAGTGGGTCATTTTCTTCAGTCATCCCGCTGACTTCACGCCCGTCTGCACCACAGAGTTCATGACCTTTGCCAGCATGCAGGAGGAGTTCCGCGCGCTCAACTGCGAACTACTCGGCCTGTCTATTGACAGCACGTTCAGCCACATCGCCTGGCTGCGCACGATCAAGGAAAAAGTCGCGTTCAAGGACATGCAAGATGTGGAGGTGACCTTCCCGGTGATCTCTGATTTGACGATGGAGGTCTCCCGACGTTATGGGATGCTGCAGCCGGCCGCCAGCAATACCCAGGCCGTGCGCGCCGTGTTCATCATCGATCCGCAGGGGATCGTGCGTTCTATCCTGTACTACCCAATGGCGAATGGTCGGAACATGGATGAGATCAAGCGGTTGATCATCGCCATGCAAACTTCGGATGCACACAAGGTGGCGACACCGGCGAACTGGCAGCCTGGCGATGAAGTGATCGTGCCCCCGCCCGGTTCCTGCGGGGCGGCGAAGGAGCGCATGACGAGTACTGATCCGAGCGTGCGCTGCGTGGACTGGTTCCTCTGCTTCAAGAAGCTCGGATAACCTTCGGCTTCTTCAGCTGCAACCCGGCAGGCTGCCAATCCGGCAGCCTGCCGGGTTGGCGTTTGGTGCAGAAAATTCACCGAACCGGCTTGCGGGGGTTTTAGAGGGTAAGATCGTTCCGTAACCCTAGAGGAGGCTATTTTTATGTGGAAATCCTGGTCGGCCATGGTGAGTTGGACATTCGCCTGTGCCCTCATCCTCGCCGCTACCATAGCTCAAGCCCAGCAGGTGTGGGTGGTGAACCCCACCTCGGAGGCCGTGTCCTCGGTGGTGACGCTCGATGCCGAGGCCGTCGGCGCATCCGGCGCCATGACGTTATCCGCCGGGCGAGCACGTTATCCTGCCGCGGTGCGTGACGGCCAACTGGTCACGGTCGTCCCGACGCCGGCGATGAGCACGGTGGCCTGCCAGATCACCGCGGCCGCGCATCCTGCGCCCCTGCCGGTGACGGAGGCGGACGGCGTCATCACGGTGCGCGCCGGAGCGGCCACCTATACGTTCGGTAAGACGGGCCTGACGGCCATCGCATCGGACAAGGGCGTCATCGCCGTGACGATGGTGCAACCTGATCCGATGGCGACTACCCGGGTAGTGGAGCATGGGGCCGTCGCTACCGTGCTGGAGACCATGACGGCGAAAGCGCCGCTGGTGCGCTGGACGGTGTATGCCAACGGAATGCTGGAGGTGACGGCATTCTTCAAGCTGGTGCTGGAGATGCCGGAGGACGATTTGCAGAGCTATCGTTTCGGTGATATTCACCGCAATATCGGCTTTGCGGTGAATCCGATACCGGCTCCGTTGAATGAGCCCTTCTGCAAAATGCTCAATGCCACGCTTTACAACACCCCGCTGATGTGGACCGCCACGCTGGCGGAAGGCCGCGGCGTCGGGGTGTTCGTGCAGGGGCATGCGTCGGCTAATGCCGCGCTGTCGCCGCGCGGGCTGCACCGGCGCGGCAAGACCACGCCGGATGAAATGAAATTTCCACCGGTGCCGACCACGACGTTGACGATTGTCGGCTCCGCGCAGAAGCCCTCCACCTTGCGGCTGGCGGCGGTGACCTCGCTGAACGAGGCGAAGGCGCTGGGCAACAGCCTGGGCGACCCCTTCGCGGTGACGGCACAGCCGGACGGCAGCTTTGCCGGACAGGCCGGCGCGGTGCAGATCACTATTATCGATGCGAATACGAATCGCCGGCCGGACCTGGAAGGCGACCGCTGGACGCTAAGCGCGGGCGGCAAGCAGACGATAGGTTACCAATTCATCCCGCGCAAGAAGGATCCACGCAAGGAAGGGCAGGCGCTGCACCTGTCCTTTGATGGTAATAAAAACGGCGTCATCGATGACGATGAGTGGGCGCGCCCGGTGTGGCGGTTTGTCGACTGGAACCACGACGGCCGCTACTTCCGCGGCTCGCTGCTCGAAGGCGGACGGTTGGAGCAGGATGCCATTTACGACCGCAAGAACGGTTCGCCGGATGGTAAACTCTGGGATCGCCAGATGTTCGCCCTGGATCTCGACGGTGACGGCGATCAGGACATCACCGTGCGCAAAGGCTATTACAACTTTGCCGAGACCGGCGCCACCACGGCCCACACCGCGGCCAATGTCGACGGCGTGCAGTTCGACTTCGATGACGGCGACTTCGCGATGGCCGTGCTGATCAGCCCGGGAAAGGGCAGCGTACAGATGGCGGCGATCGATTATGACTACGGGCAGTTTTATGCTCGTAAGGCCGACTTATCCTGCGGATGGGCAGTGGCCGGCGAGGGCGGGGCCTGGCCTTTGCAGGAAGAGCATCAGGAATACGAGGGCTTTGCGCCGGAAGATGCCGCCGGCCACCTGTGGACCTTCGATGGACAAATGCATCGCTTGATCTTCTGCGGGATCGGCGATCACGGCAACTGGAACTTCGGCTTTGATCCAAATGTGCAACTGAGCGATTGGGACTGCCCGGTCATCACCTACAAAGATCCGTGGGGACACCAGTTCTCCTTCATCAGCGCGATTAAACCTGTGAAATGGGACGGCAAAGCGTTGACCTTCAAGCCGATGAAGGATGGGCATCTCGATTACGTGGATCAGGCGCCATGGGTGAAGGCGGTGCAATCGCGCAATGCTTCGGCCATGAAGGTGTGCGCCCCGACGAACTTCGGGACGACATCCTGCGAGGCGTATGTGACCGAGGGCGGGCCTGACGGGTACTGCGAGTACGCTGACACGGGCAAGAGCACCTATCGCGTCTACTATTCGCCGCTCTTCGATGGCGTCCACCACCTGGGCGCTTCGCGTGGCGACGGACGCAACGGCATCGCGTTTTACGATGAGGACGGCGACGGCGTGATGGATCACTATCTTTTCCGCGAGGGCGACCCGGCCAAGGGGACGCTGCGCCAGCGCGAGGTGCGCTACGATGCCCAACAGGGTATGGTCACCTTCCGCGACGGCGACCGCGCGGTGCGCTGGCCGCAGCGCGTTGCGGTTCATGCCGTGCCGTTCTATCTGGAGAACTACGCAAAGATCGACGCCCTCTACCGCCAGGGCTACCAGTCGGACCCGGTGGTGCGCCGCGCATCGATCAGTGCGCAGGGTGTGCTGGAGGGCGACGTGCTGCCTGCCGGGGCGAAGGCCACGCCGGCGAATGTGGCGGCGCGCGTGAAGCTGGTCGGCGACGCGTACCATGC
>JAGUZN010000418.1 GCA_020060775.1 Armatimonadota bacterium | reverse complement strand
TCGTGCCCTGGCTTCGCCACCTGGAGCCTGGCGCCTTCCCCGGCCCCTGGGAGACGGCGCGGCGTGCCTACGAGGTGATCGTGCGCGGCCAGCCGCTGCTCGGCCATTCGGTCTTCATGCATACGGCGGTGAGCCTGCTGCGCTGGGGCATCGGTTTCGCCTTGGCTGCCGTGCTCGGCATCCTCGCCGGTACTGCGCTCGGCCGCATCCCGTTGTTGCACCGGGCATGCATGCCGCTGATCTACGTGCTGCAGTTGATTCCCGGCCTGGCGTGGATCCCGGTGACCATCCTCCTTTTCGGCCTGGGTGACGGCTCCACCATCTTTATGATCACCATGGCCGCCTTCCCGCCGATGGTCATCAATGTGGTTGCCGGGATGCGCACCACCCCCGCCGCCTATCTGGCGGTCGCGCGCATGGTGGGGGCCAACCGGCGTACGGTCTTCTGGCAGGTGCTGGTGCCCGCCAGCATCCCGCACCTGCTCAGCGGTATGCGCGTGGCGCTGGGCAATAGCTGGCGCGTGGTGGTTGCGGCGGAAATGGTGGTCGGGGCGGGCACCGGCCTGGGCTACAGCATTATCCAGAGCCGCTGGACGCTCGACTACGCCGGCGCGTTCGTGTGCATTGCGGTGATCGCCGTGATCGGCTTGCTCACCGAGCATCTACTCATAGTGCGCATCGAGCAGCGTACCCTGCAGCGCTGGGGAGGGATGGCGTGATGCTGATCGAATGCCGTAATCTCACCCATGCCTATCTCGACGAGGCGCAGGCGCGCCGCGTCACGGCGCTGTCGAATCTCTCGTTATGCATTGCCGCCGGCGAGTTCGTCTGCGTGCTCGGTCCCAGCGGCTGCGGCAAAACCACACTGCTCCACTTGCTTGCCGGTTTTCTGCTGCCCACCGGCGGCGAGGTGCGCTGCAATGGTCGTCCCGTGCGCGGGCCGGGGCCTGAGCGCGCCGTGGTCTTTCAGGAGCCCACGCTCTACCCCTGGCTGACGGCGCAGGGCAATATCGAGTTCGGCCTGCGCGCCCAGGGCTTGAGCGCGCCGATGGCGGAAACGCGCGCGCAGGAGTACCTGGCGCTGGTTGGCCTCGACGAATTCGCCCACTCGCGACCGTACGAACTCTCGGGCGGCATGAAGCAACGCGTGGCGCTCGCGCGCGCCCTGGCCCTGCAGCCGTCGTTATTGCTGATGGACGAACCGTTCAGTGCACTGGATACGCAAACCCGCGAAGAGCTGCAGGAAGAACTGCTGCGCATCTGGGCGCAACAGCAGACCACCATCGTCTTCGTGACGCATAATGTCGAGGAAGCGGTGTACCTGGGCCAGCGCATCCTGGTGCTCACCCCCCGCCCGGCGCGGCTGCGCGCGGATGTGGCGTTGAACTTTCAGAAGAGCAGCGATCGCTATGAAGGGCGGCTGTGCAGCGCGAAGAAGGCGATCCTCGCCGAGTTGATGAGCGAGGATGGCGCGCTCGGCCGCACCTACAGCCTCGCCACCTGCCATGCGGATGACGTAGGGGAAGGCGGACTGTGCCTCTGCCATACGGAAGAGGTCGTTCCTGTTCATGTTCCGGTATCGGAGGAATCCGTATGAACACGCCAACGGTTCAGCGTCGAGTCACGCTCGTCATCCTCGGCATCGCCGTCGTCGCTGCCGCGGTATGGGTATTTATCGGGCAGCGCGCTGCCGATACCCTGGTTCCCGTTCGCCTGGCGCTGTCGTATAAGGTCGACTACTTGCCGCAAATACTCGCGCTCGATAAGGGCTTGTTCAAGCAACGCGGCATCGCAATGACGCCCAGAGTCGTGACCGGCGGCATTGAGGCTGCCGAAGCGGTGACCACCGGTTCCGCCGATCTGGGCGTGATGGGGGAGGTGCCCGCGTTGACCGCGACGACCGCGCCGAACCCGGCGGTCATCGTCGCGGCCTATGCGACGGATGAATATCGTCACCGCATTATTATTGCCCCGGGCAGCAAAATTCGCACCCCGAAAGACTTGGAGGGCAAGCGCTTTGCCGTGCAGCATGGCTCGAGCACCTATGGGGCGTTTATGATGTACTGCGACAAGCACAAGCTCGACCGCAGCAAGATCACCATGGTGCGCCTGTCGCCACGGGATATGCCTGAAGCGATGGCCGGCAAGCAGATCGACGCCATGGCTGGCAGTGAACCCTGGCCCTCCAATGTATTGAAGCGCAATACGGACGCGAAAGCGTTTGCCGTGCTCTCCGGCCTTGGCTGCAATTTCCCGCTGGTGGTGGTGGCCAGCCGGCAGTTTGCCCAGCGAAACCCTGAAGCGGTCACCCGCGCACTGGCCGCCATGCAGGATGCCATCGAGTATCAGCAGGCCCACCCCGAAGACGCCGCGGCCATCCTGGCGCAGCATACCGGGTTAACCCCCGCGCAGGAACTGGCGAGTATCCGGAATACCTCCTGGGGGGTGATGCTGGATACGGACACGATCGCCGGGTTGAAGACGATCGCCGGCGTATTGAAGGATGAAGGCGTGCTCCGCAGTGAACCGTCATGGGCACAGGCGGTTGATGACCGATACCTGCCCACACTGCCTCAGGAAGCGCAATAGTCACCTGAGAAGCTATTTTCTCTTACGGTGTGACCCGCAATCCTTTGACAGCAGCTTCTGAGAAGCGATGGTCGATGCAGCGTATGCCTACCGCGGCGCGGGTGTGAGCGCACCGTGCAGGGGCGCGTCAGCGCGTATGTTTCGTCCGCGCAATGACGTGCTCCTGCAGGTCGGGCGACAACAGCTTGAACATTTGCGAATACCCGGCCACGCGCACCGGCAGGTTGCCGTACCGCTCAGGGTCCTGCTGCGCCTGCCGGAGGCGTTCCACCGTGGTGATATTCCACTGCAACTGCCCGACACCGATGGCAAACGCGCCGCGAATCAACTGCGCCAGCCGCGCCACACCCGCCGGGCCTTCGACCAGTTTGGGGTCCAGGTCAATGATCGCCGCGGAACCGCCCGCCGCGCGATGGTGTGGCATGCGGGCCAGGGAGGCGAGCATTGCCGTCACCCCGGATTCATCCCGTCCCTGCTGTGCCGACAATGAGTAGGCGATCGGTTCCCGCGCCAGGCGTCCATCGGGCGTCGCCCCGAGCTTTTCACCAAAGGCGAGATTGCAGAGGAAGGAGAAGAGGTGCACTACATAGCGCCCGCCCAGCGGTGATTGCATCTCGTCCATCAGAGTGATGAAGTGATCAGCCACCCGTCGCGCCAGCAGGTCGACCTCCTCCTGGTCATTGCCGTACTTGGGAGATTGACGCAATAGTTGTTGCCGGATCGCCTCGCCGTGCTGAAAATTACTGCGCAACGCCTCCAGCACCGCGTGAGCTGTCAGGCGTTTCTCTTCATACACCAGGCGCTTGAGCGCCATCAGCGCGTCGGCGGTATTGGCGGTGCCCAGCAGGCAGATGGAATGGTAGTTGTAGAGGGCACCGCCATCGGTGATATCGCGTCCGCGCGCTAGGCAATCGTCAGTGAGTGTGGACCAGCAGGGCTGTGGTCCGCCCTCACGCTGCAGCAATTCGCCGCGGTTGATGCGGTAGACCATCTGACGCGCGAGCGCCTCGACCTGCCGGCCATAGGCGTGCCAGAGTTCATCAAAGGTGGCGAACTCCGTCAGTATTCCGGTCGCCGGACCGAGGCGTTCTCCGGTCAGGGGGTCGATGCCATCGTGCAAGGCCAGTTCCAGACATTTGGCGGCATTGAACCACCCCGACACGGCATGCGGATTCGCCTTGCCGGGAATCGTTAATTCCACGCACCCGATGGGCGCGTAGTCGCGCGCGTCCTCCAGCGCAATTCCGTGGTCGACGAGGGCGGACACGAAGCAGTCATCATTGAAGAGAAAGGGAATGCCGCCGCCCTGCGCAATGAGTTCGGCAGTGCGGTGCAGGAAGGCGGGCGGGGTGTCGGGCGTCACGCGCACCGACAGGTCGCGCACCACGCCCAGTACTTCGGTGGCGTCCAGGAAGAGGTAGCTGAGATCGTTCACTGCGTCGCGCCCCCCGGCATCGACACCGCCCAGGGTGATGGCCTGGACATCGTAATCCAGGTAGAGCTTGCAGCCGAACTCGGCCAGCCATTCGCGCGCCTCATCCGGGGTGATCAGGCCGGCATCGAGGTCGGCGCGATAGTAGGGGTAGAGAATCTGGTCGAGGCGTCCCAGTGAATTCGCGTTTATGCCGTCTTCCCCGCAGGTGAGCACGTGGGCCAGCCAGAGGGCCTGCAGCGCTTCCGGGAAGGTGCGTGCCCTGTGCGCCGGCACGCGGCGGCAGCGCGCAGCCATGTCGCGCAAGCGCAAGGCATCCGTTGCATCGTTCGTGCGCTCAGCCAGCGATTCGGCGTAGTCCGCATACCGCTGCCCCAGCAGGATGGCCGCATCGCATACCGTCAGCGCCGCGCGCCAGAAGTTCTCGCGCTGGGGGAAGTCCGGATCAGCGATATCCATGGCGGCGAGATGGGCTTCAATCTCGGTGCGGATGCCGGCAAAGCCTAGCCGAAACACTTTGGCGTAATCGCGAATACTGTGATTCTCTATCCACCCCAGCGCCCAATACACGGGATGACCGCTGCCGTAGCCGCCGCTGCTGGCCACCTCGGTCTCGCCCGCTGAAACCGGCCATGCGAAACGCCCCTCGGTCCACTGGCGCACCTGGCGTTCCAACTCCTCGATTTCCGCCTCGCTCATCCCGAGGCGATCCCGCGGCTGTGCGGGGTCGAGCAGGCCGAAGGTGATTCCCTTCGACATCACCAGGTGCTCCCCGGCCAGGCGCCAACCGGGGTAGATCACGAGCGGAGCGTGCTCGACCACGGCCGCCAGCAGGGCGGCACGTGCCTGTATCACCGAGTGTCCGGCACGCTGGGCGGATTGGCGAGCCCTGTCATATAAAAACGGGTCACGTGCCTCTTTTGGGAGAAAGGAACCCTTGCGCGCTTGCACATCCGCCAGCAGCGCTTGTATGCGAGATGAGGTGAATACTCGTGTCAAGTGTGACTCCTACTGGCGGTGTCGATACCGCTGAATGATGTCCTCCTGCACCGCAGGCGTGAGGGAGGTAAAGTGGGCGGAAAAACCACCCACACGCACGACAAGGTTCCGGTAATCTTCAGGATGCGCCTGTGCCTGCCGGAGTTCCGCCACATCCGTGGTATTACCCTGGAAAATCTGTCCACCCAGGCGGAGAAATCCGACGACAATTGCGTGCACAATCTCCGGGGTAGCCCAGGCAGCATCCAGATCCCACATGCTGGAGGCAGCGCCGGCCACCAATTCTAGCGGCAGACTGGTATGCGAGCCAATGGCCGCGGTAATACCCTCGACCATTGCCTGACTTTGTGGCGTCAATCCCTGTGCGATGGGGACCCCGGCCAGGTCTCCGTATGCGGTTGCCCCCAGTGCATCTCCGGCCTCTGGCGCCCACAGGAAGGTGAAGATGATCGGTTTCACCCGCCCGCCCCATCGGTTGCGATACTCATCATAAATCCCGCAGACTGTCGTCAACACACGACGCGTCATCGCATCCGCCTCTGCATGTTGTTGGCCGAACTTGGGCAGGGCACCCAAGGCTGCGCGCAGTACTTCATACCCCGTGAAATTCGCATGTAGTGCGGCTAGTAACTCTTCCGCTGTGCAAAGCCTATCATCGAATACTGCACGTTTCACCGCATACAGTGCATCACCGGCATTCGGCACGCCCAGCGGTGTTGCACCGTAATCGTGATGGCGTGCGCCGCCGTCATGCATCTCACGCCCTCGTGCGAAGCAATCGGCGATCATACTGGAGACCAGATAGGCCGGGCGCATCTGTGCCATACCCTCGCTGAATAGATCGAGCCGTCGGAAGATAGTATGTAACTCGCGCGCCAGTTCTGTTGAAAAAGCCTCATACAAGGCGTCGAACGTTGTGAATGCGGTCAATGGCGGCAGATCACTTGCCGAAAGACGCTGTCCGGTGCGCAGGCATTCGCCGCCGGTCAGGGTAATCTCGACAGTCTTTGGCACGTTATGTGTCGCAGCGAACAGTAGATCGCTATTCATGCCCTGGGGCACAATCTCCATGCACCCGCCACAGGTGTACATGGCGGCATCCTCGCGCGGCATGCCATAACGTGTCATGGCAGGGATTATGGCACGATCATTCAGTATTTGTGCGCGGTTATGCCCTGTCAACAGGTAGCGCACTGCGAGGTCGACAAATTCAGCCGGAGGGTGTTCGGGCATGCGGACGTACACCGCCGGATGCGTTTGTTCGAGCGGGATGAATGCTTGGACCATGAGATGCGACAGGGGATTTACTGCCGACGAGCCGTCAGGGTGCGAGCCGCCGACCACGATGGTTTCTACCCAGCCATCACTTCGCTGGATGCGCTCGTGGATGCGGATGTAGAGTTCCTGAATAAGATCGTATGCTTCTTCTAGCGTGATGATCCCGGCAGCAAGGTCGCGTTCAAGGTAGGGCCATAAAAAATAGTCAAACCTGCCAGGCCCGTTGCCACCGTAGGGGTTTTCGCGCATCACCACGAGGTACTGGAAGTAAAAGCTCTGAACTGCCTCCCGGAACGTACGTGCCGGATGCGCAGGCACGCATCTGCATAATGCCAGTTGCGCCTCAAGTCGCGCTCGCTCAACATCCGGCGCGGTTGTCAATGCTGCTTCAAGGGCGGTGATATGGCGGTCATTCCAGTGAAGCATCGCCTCCAATATAATGATGACCGCCTGGAAGTATTCGGCGGCCTGTACATCTTGCGAGGCGTCAAGCGCATTCCGATAATCACCCAGCATGCCGGTCACACCTTTTTCCAGCAGCCAATCCCAGTGCCAGGTAATATGACCCGGGATAGCGTTATCGGTACACAGCTTCATCGCCACCAGTTCAGCGTTCTGCGGCAACTCGGCCTCAACACGGGGCATAACAGGTTTGGCCCAGTCAAAAGGATGGGGGCCGACAATTTCATGATTGTACCCCAGATGGTAGATCATGCCAGTGAGGCATTCGTTAGGAAAGAGGTAGACCGGGAGTGCCACGATGGCGGTGGCTAATGCTCGTGCCTGGCGCTCTCGCAGCGGTAGATCTGCAAATTGTGCGTAAGCATTGTAGCAGTCAAGGTCAAAAGTGGTCGGCGGCGGGTTATCGCCACGCAGGCGCGACGCATGGAGTAAACGCGCGATACGCGGAGTCAAGTTCACGTGTGTTGTATAATCGGTCATCGTCTTGCGCGGTTTCATCGAGCTGTAAGATCGCACGCCGGTGCATCTGTTATCAGAAAATACGCTCTCACTATGATTGTATGACCTTGTTCACTTCTCGTAAATATGCTATTCCTATGATGTATAGCTCATTGCTCTGAATGGAGGCGGGAATGTGGTCCCAACTGCGCGGACTGTATGCAGTCTTTCGCTATGCGTCACCCTGCGGGCAGTACCATGCCCCACGCGAGATTGCTCACGGTTGCGAGGAGGTCGAGGTGATCGTCAGCGGGCGAGGAGCCTTCACGGGGATCGATGGGGTGATCGATGCTGGTCCGGGCTCGATGCTCTGGTATCACGAGGGCGATATTGTCGAGGTGACCTCTGACCCCCGGGACCCGTATGAGACCATAGTGTTCAACTTCGTCGTGGAGGATATTGCAGTCGATCGGCAACCCCGGCATGGCCGCTGGCGCGATCCGGTCGCTTGTGCCGCTTTCTGCCGGGAGGCATTCGCCCGGTTCCACCGGGGAGATTGTTCGATGGAGCTGTTTTGCGCGTACCACTATGCGCGCCTGGTATGGGAAGCGGAGCAGGGTCGCCTTGCCGAGCCGCGCACCCCGTTGCCGTTAGCCATCCAGCGCGTGCGCGATTACATCGCCGGACATTTTACCGAGCCGATCAGTCTGGCATTGTTGGCGCAGGTCGGCGACATCAGCGCTTCTCATCTGCACGCCCTGTACAAAAGCCATACCGGCCACAGTCCGCTGCAGGGCGTGATCGCGTTGCGCATCCAAACGGCGCGTGAATTGCTCGTCTCCACATCGCTATCCGTCAAAGAGATCAGCTTCCGTACCGGCTTTCCCAGCATCACCCATTTTTGCCGTACGTTTCGCACACACGTCGGCCTCACACCGTCGGCCTACCGCCAGCGATACAACTTTTCACTCGACCGATGAAGCGTACCGAGCCTGTCAACGCTCTGCCGACGCACGAACAATTGCAGCTAAACATCGTATCGATGCCGCTGATCCCTTTTCGTCTTCTGGGAAAAGGGGTATGCTACAGGTGTGATGTTCGCCACCTACTTCCGCAGGTGTCCCCATCACCTGAGGAGACGAGTATCCAACATCTACATGATTTCACACTGTCGCTCGGACGGCAGCAGTATATTCCTTTAATCGTAGGTGGCATGGGAGTGGATGTCTCAACACCAAACCTCGTGCTTGCCATTGCGCGTCTGGGCGGCATTGCCCATCTTTCTGACGCCATGCTCTCCGCGGTAGTCGACCGCCATGCCGGTACACGTTATGTGGCGAATAAGCGCGCGCGAAGCCGGGTCATGTCCCATCCCGAGACGGCGGCGACCAACTTTGACTTGACGGCGTTGCATGATGCGACTTACCAGTACTGTCGTGCGGTGATGAACCGTAAACGCGGGGAGGGTGGGGTATTCCTGAACGTCATGGAGAAGCTCGTGATGGGCAACCCGCGCGCCACGCTCCAGGTGCGTCTCACCGCGGCCATGGATGCCGGCATCGATGGCATCACGCTGGGCGCCGGGTTGCATCTCGGCACGTTCGATCTGCTCAAGGCGCATCCCCGATTCCATGATATCAAGCTCGGGATTATCGTGTCATCGGCGCGGGCATTGAAGCTCTTCCTGCACCGGGCGGCAAAAACCGGACGCATGCCGGACTACATCATCGTCGAAGGCCCGCTGGCTGGTGGGCACCTGGGCTTCCCCTGTACGTGGCGCGACTTCGACCTGGCGACGATTGTGGCCGAGGTACAGCGGATGTTGACCCAGGAAGGCCGCAGCATCCCGGTGATTCCCGCTGGCGGCATTTTCACCGGAACGGATGCCGTGACATTTTTGCGGATGGGCGCTGCCGCGGTGCAAGTGGCCACACGCTTCACCATCACCGAGGAGTCCGGTCTGCCGGACACCGTGAAACAAGCATTTTTTACAGCGGAGCCCGAGGATGTGGAAGTCAATCTGGTATCGCCGACCGGCTATCCCATGCGCATGTTGAAACGGTCACCCGCCCTCGGTACGATGATTGCGCCCCAGTGCGACGCGTATGGGTACGGGTTGGACCAGACAGGCGCCTGTTCGTACCGCTCCGTCTACGAGGCATGCCAACAGTCGGGGGAGAATCCTGATGCTGAGCAGGGAAAAATTTGCTTATGCGCGATGATGTTCGGTTATAAGGTGTGGACGTGCGGGCACACGGTCAGCCGCTTGAAAGAAACGACCCATCGTCTTCCGGATGGCGTCTATCAATTATTGACCGCCGAACAGGTTTTTCACGATTATGCCAGCAGCACCGACCAGCGTATCCAGTTGCCGCCGCGCAGGGTCGAACTAGCCCCCCATGAAAAAGTGTATGCCCGCCAGGCATAACCTGGCAGGCATATAACGCTCACGGCGGTCTCCCGGCTGTACTGTCGGTTACCCCTTACTCGATCTCGGCATCCAGCGGGAGAAAGAACGCGTGGAACTCATCCCGGTGCTCATCTTCCTCATGGGAGATCTGGTAAACGCTTCCCGTGGACTGGTGGTTGACGAGTTTGGTGGTGATGGGTAACTGCCCCGCGTCCACGATGTCAATATTCATGACGTCTTGTAAAAAGAACAGCACCTCATCCAGCGTCGTCTGCTCGTAGACATACACCTGATCCATCTTGTGGTTATCCAACACAATGACCGCATGATTGTTGATGCTGCGGCGACACCGCATGGAAATCACTTTACCGATGCAACTGTCGTTATAGCGCGTTATCTTCACGGAGTCCGCTTTCTGTGCATTCCTGCACACTGCTAGGCCCGCTGCACGCTCGCCAGCCGTTCCTGGTATGCCGGTGAGGCGAGATAGGCCAGGCCCGGATGCTGTCGAGCCTGTTTGCCGCCGCGCCCCTCCGGCATCACGGCGCCAGGGGATGCCGCCTGCTGGTAATCAAAACCCGGCAGCATCTGCGTGCTCAACCGTTCGCCAAGCGCCCGCTCGATCGTCTGAATCGTGGCGTGATCGTCGTGGGTGACCAGCGTCAACGCTTCTCCCGTACGCGATGCTCGCCCTGTGCGTCCGATGCGATGGATATAGGCATCTGCGGTGTCAGGGATATCGAAGTTAATGACGTGCGAGATACTGGTCACGTCAATGCCGCGGGCGGCGATATCAGTGGCAACGAGATACGGCACTGTTCCCGTACGAAACTCCGCCAGCGCGCGTTGTCGTTGCGATTGCGAGCGATTGGCGTGCAGGACGCCCGTCGAGTATCCGGCACGTTTCAAGTGGTCGGCTACCCGGTCGGCGCGGTGCTTGGTGCGGGTGAAGATCAACACGGAGTCCGCGGTCATCTCCCGTATGAGTGCGATCAACAACGAGGTCTTCAGCGTTGTCGGCACGGGATACAGGCTATGTGCCACCGTCTGCGCCGGGGCGCTCGTCCCGATGGCAATCCGTTCCGGGTCGCGCAGTGTCTGTGCAATGAACCGGTGTAATTCGGGGGCAAAGGTCGCCGAAAACAGCATTGTCTGGCGCTCCTGGGGCAGCAGGCCGATAATGCGCCGGATCGCCGGGAGAAATCCCATATCCAGCATGCGGTCGGCCTCGTCCAGCACCAGGCACTCGATGCCGCGAAAATCGACTGTGCCGCGCGTGGCGTGATCCAGCAAACGGCCGGGACAGGCCACGAGGATCTCGGTGCCGCTGCGCAACGCGCGCTCCTGCGGCGCCATGGCGACTCCGCCGTAAATCGTAGCCACCCGCAGATGGGTGTGTATTGCCAACTGCTGTATGCTGGCCTGTACTTGATCGGCGAGTTCGCGCGTCGGTGTGAGCACCAGGGTGCGTGCCTGACGAGTGGCGCCGGGTTGTGTCAGCAGGCGATGCAGAATGGGCAGCGCAAAGGCCGCCGTTTTGCCTGTGCCGGTTTGTGCGGTGCCTAGCAGGTCATGTCCGGTCAGCGCTACCGGGATGGCGGCGGCTTGAATCGGCGTCGGGGTCTGAAAGCCTGCCGCCGAAATGGCGCGCTGCAGGCGTTCGTGCAAGTGAAACTCTGTAAAACTCATGGATTCCTATAGTCTGTGGCGCCTGTCAGCGATATGTGCATACCGATATCCGGTCTGACAGGCGGACGTTTTCATGCGGCGATACGCTATCCTGAAGGGGTGCATCATGCCGAATGCCGGAGGGGGGAGCGGAGGCCATGCGTCCCGCACTCTGGCAAGTATGCCGGGTGCGGGATGGGCATAGGCATAGTGAAACACTTACCAGCGTGAGGACCGACTTGATGGGCGGCTGCTGCGCTGCCCCTGGAAACAATCGGAACAGTAGACCGGCTTTTCGCCGCTCGGCTGGAATGGTACCTGGCACGACTTGCCGCAGGCGGAACACGTCGTACTGAACATTTCGCGGACACCGCCATCGCGTCGCCCGCCAAAGCCACCCTGGGCCTTATGCGCGGCGCGGCAATCCTGGCAACGGCCCGGGGTGTTGGTGAACCCCTTCTGGTCATGGAACTCTTGTTCACCGGCGGTGAACACAAAGGTACGGCCGCAGTCGCGGCAGGTGAGGTTTTTGTCAGTGTAGCTCATGGCATGCACTCCTGGTAAATGGATTACCGTCACGGTGTCGAGATCTGGATGGCGTAAGGGGTGTGCTATGCCTGGGCTAGAACAACCGATATGAGGCCAAATCAAGCGGAACCTTGTCGGTGATATCGGGGAGATAAATCTCCTCCATGTATACTATACCGCAATACGCGCAATAACACAAGCTGGCGAAATGATGACATGGCAAGCGATCACTTCGTCAACCTGACATCGGCGAATTATGCCGAAGTCTGCGGGTTGGTGACGACACAGCGGAAGCCGACTGTCGGGCGGCGGTAGGCATCGCGTCCGCGCTGTGCGTCGCACTCAAAGCAACGATAGGCGCAGCGGAGATACGCGGGGAACGCGCACTGCCAGGATCCGCCGCGCAGCACATGCCCGCTGCACGCCGGGGGACGCCGTTGCGGTCCACGGACCGGCGTACGTTCATACTCGTTGGCCGGCGAGGCCAGACACCACTCCCACACATTGCCGATCATATCGCATACACCAAACGGGCTGACATTGCCGGGACGCATGCCCACTGGTTGGGTTGAAGCCGCGTTCGCCGCGAAGCTGCAATGCTCTGGCTCCCAGGTGTTCCCCCACGGCCAGGTATTTCCATCGGTGCCGCGCGCCGCCTTTTCCCACTGGGCTTCCGTCGGGATGGAAGCTTGTGCCCAGGCCGCATAGTGGATCACATCCTGCCAACTCACATTCACCATCGGGTGGTCTTCCTGCCATCCCCACTCCGGGGCAGTCGGCATATTCCACCCGGTTGCTGCGCAGCAGGCGGCAAACTGCGCCACCGTGACCGGAAAGCGGTAGATCCAGTACCCGGGAAGTGAGGTGGTTCGTTGCGGTCTCTCGTGCGTGAACCAATCTCCGCGCCAGTCCGGGTGTTGGGAGACAATGGCATCAATATCGGCATCGGCGGAGCCCATGATAAAAGCTCCCGGGCTGATCCACACCATTTCGGCATGGTCTATTTGATTGTTTTGTATGGTGTGCATTGGTGGCGGAGCCATGGGTTCCTCCCGGCTCCGTTCCGCATGGAGCCGACACCGTGTCGACACGGCTGTTAGGATATACGGCCTGATTTCGTAGAGCACTACGACACATCGTACCGGGTCATCGATGGCAGGATCGTGCGTCCAGTCGATTTTTTTACATCTCGGAGGCATAGCTGATGCGTCAATTAGACAATGGGAGCGGTGCGCAAGCCTTGCATCCGGAAGACGACAGGTCACTTATACTCAACGATACACTGACAGGAGCAGTCTGACTGAACAGGTGAGGGCCGTATTGGGTAACGAACGCCCTTTTCCTCTATCGGTTACTCATCTCGGTCAGGGCAGTTCAGTCGGTGGCGCTAAAGAATCTTATCTTCGCCACCCTTCTCAAAATGATGTCCTACAGTACCAAATTCCGTACAGATCGTCAAACGCCGTGCGCCACGGACACGGCAGCACTGGCGTGGTGGAGCGGGTTCTACGCTCCAAAAAGCGTTGGCCGCCAGTGTCGCTGGCGGCCAACGAAATGTGGTACCCCCGACAGGATTCGAACCTGTGATCCAGGCTCCGGAGGCCTGTGCCTTATCCACTTGGCCACGGGGGCAGGTGGAAAAATTGTACGTGATCTCTCCTCGCACGTCAAGGTGCAAGGGAATACCCCCGTCTCAGGGCGAATGTTCCTAAGAAGCTGCGTGCACAGGATCTGCTCACGGATCGCGCCGTAGATTTCCGCGGGTGTCCGGGCCGGGGCACCGAGGCGCTATCCAGGACGGATAGGGTGAAGAGGCCCAAGACCAACAGCCGCGAAAAGATCATGCGAGACCGGACAGAGACGGTGAACACAGCTTCCTAAGGAAAGATAAATATGGAGATGACGATCGCGGAAAGGATCATTCCACTGTGAAACAAGTACCGCTGCTCTTTGTGGCCCATAACCATCAGCCTGTCGGGAATTTCGATTGGGTGATCGAGGAGTGTTACGAACAGGCCTACCGCCCGTTTATCGAGGTGCTGGCGCGCCATCCAAAGGTGCGCGTGGGGTTGCACTACACCGGGCCTGTGCTGGAGTGGATCGACGTGCACCGCCCTGAGTTCTTTGCGCTGGTGCGGCGGCTGGTCGCACGCGGCCAGGTGGAGATACTCGGCGGCGGATACTACGAGCCGATCCTGCCGGTGATCCCCGAGCGCGATCGCCTCGGTCAGTTGGAGTTGATGCAGCGCGAAGTGCAGGACCGTTTCGGGGCACAGCCCATTGGCGGCTGGCTGGCCGAGCGCGTGTGGGAGCCGACGCTGCCCCCGGTCTTGCGGCAGGCCGGCCTGCACTATGTGTTGATTGATGACGAGGCGTTCCACCGTCTCGGTTACAGTGAGATAGGCACCTGCGCCTCCTTCATGACCGAGGATCAAGGCGAGGCCGTGTGCCTGTTGCCCATCAATCGTCGTCTGCGCTACACCATCCCCGGGCAGCCGGCGAACGTGGTGGCAGATGTGTTGCGCGAGATGATTGCCGACGGCGCGCAGACGCTGATCTATGCCGATGACGGCGAGCGCTTCGGCGCCTGGCCAGGCACCTACGATTATATGTATGGTGACGAGGCTTATCTCGATACGTTGTTCACCGCATTGGAAGCGCTCGACGATGTGCGCAGCGTGCTGCCCGGCGAATATCTGAAACAGTACGCGCCGTCCGGACTCGTCTACCTGCCTCCCACCAGTTACGCCGAGATGCTTGAATGGTCGGACGGATTCTGGCGGCATTTTCTCACCCGCTTCCGCGAGAGCAATCAGATGCACAAAAAGGTGTTGCAGGTAAGCGCATGGGTCGCCGAGGCGGAAGCGGCGGGCTGTGCGGTGGAGGGGGCGAAGCGCGATCTCTATGCCGCGCAGTGCAACTGCAGCTACTGGTACGGCGTGTTCGGAGGGCTCTACCTGCCGCACCTGCGGCGGGCGATTTATCAGCATGCCCTGCGGGCAGAGCGCGCGATCGCCGCGCGGCTCCCGCGCGAACTGCGCGGCTCGTGCGATGTCGTCGATGCGAATTACGATGGGCATCATGAGGTCCTGCTGCGCGACGGCGAACTCACTGTCGGCATCACGCCGGCGCACGGCGGCGCGGTGTACACGCTGGAGCACCTGGGCCTCACGCATAATTTTCTGGATACCTTGGCGCGCTACCCGTTGCGACAGGCGGCCGAGATCCCTACGCCGGTCGACTGGCATCCGCGCTACGCCTGCCTCGACCACATTCTCGATGCGGCGACGACGATCGACGACGTGGCCGATGGCTGCTATCGCGACCTCGGCGATTTTGTGTTGGAGCCGTTCAGCTTTCAGCAGAGCGATGATGGGGATATCACCCTTGTCCGCCATGGGCATTTCTGGGAGGATCAGGCGTTCGTGCCGCTGACCGTGGCGAAACGCTACAATCTGCATCACGGCCTGCTGCAGGTGCAATACACGCTGACGAACCCCGCGGACACGGCAAGGACATTTCGTTTCGCGGTCGAAGTGAATGGAAGTCTCACCGCCGGTCATGCCCCCGACCGCACTCTGCGGGTGCGCACGCCGGATGGTGACGAGACGCTGCCGTTGGATGCGCGACGATCGCTGCCTGTTGCATCGGCCGCCGTGTTCCGCGATGACTGGCTGGAGGGCAGCCTCGCTGTGGCGTGGACGCAGCCGACGTCGCTCTGGGTGTTCCCGATCGCCACGCCGTTGCGAACACTTGAAGGTCTGGAGTGGGTATATCAGAGTACGGTTGTCCTTCCCATCTGGGACGTGGCGTTGGAGGCCGGGGCATCGTGGTCGGTGTCGCTGACGCTGCGTGCGCATGCCCTGGCGGAGGCCGGAGTGACCGCTTGAATGTGGTCAGTTTGTCACCGATAACGTTTGCAAACCCGACATGGCCGTGACATTGACGAGGACGGAATGGGTATAGTTTATGTACGAGCATGCACGATGCCATTAATGGGAGTATGTCATGCCTGAATTACGCAAAGATCCGATTACACAGGAATGGGTCATTATCGCGACCGAGCGAGCACGACGACCATCTGACTTCACACACCTGACCATTGCTGAGCCTGACAAGCCGGAATATTCGGCGACCTGCCCGTTTTGCCCGGGCAAGGAAGGGATGACGCCGTCGGAAGTGTTGGCGTTCCGGCATGGGCAGGATTGCAATATCGCGGACTGGTGGGTGCGCGTGGTGCCGAATAAATTTCCGGCGCTGGCCATCGAGGGCGCACTGAATAAGCGCGGCAACGGCATGTACGACCTGATGAATGGGGTGGGGGCGCACGAGGTCATCATCGAGACGCCCAAGCATAATCTCGACCCCGCCACCTTCAGTCTCTACCAGATGTCCGAGGTACTGTGGGCCTATCGAGAGCGCTACCTCGATCTGCGTAAGGACTCGCGGTTCAAGTACATTCTCATTTTCCGCAATCACGGCAAAGTCGCCGGCGCGTCGCTGGAGCATCCCCACTCACAGTTGATCGCCACGCCGATGATCCCCATAGACGTGGTGAACGAGTTGCAGGGCGCGGAACGCTACTTCCAGTATCGCGACCGCTGCATCTGGTGCGACATGATCGAGCAGGAACTCGAGGCGCAGGAACGCATCGTGAAGGAGAGCGAGCATTTCGTCGCTTTTGAGCCGTTCGCCTCCAAGTTCCCCTTCGAGACCTGGCTGTTGCCGAAAACGCACCAGGCCAGCTTTACCGACATGACGCGCGAGCGCATGATGGAATTTGCCGGGCTGATGCAGGATATTTTTCAGCGTATTGCGGTATGCTTGAATTCACCGCCGTATAATTTTGCCATCCACACGGCGCCCTGCGGTCGGGAGAACTCTGATGTCTTCCACTGGCACATGGTAGTCATGCCGCGCTTGACCATTGCCGCGGGGTTTGAGATGGGCACCGGCATCTACATCAATGTGACCAGTCCCGAGGCGGCGGCCGGGTACCTGCGCGATGCTTCGAAAAGCCCGGATACGGAATCGACGGATAAGGTTGAAGTGCTCGCATGAATGGCCAAGACGGAGTAGGGCAGGGACAGGAGTCCCTCCAGGTGACGCCACAACTCCGGCGGCGTCCCCGCCGCCGGAGATCCGTCTACTCGCGTCGGGTGAACAAGGGCCGGCTCTTCCTCGGCTTGTTCTTCATTGCTGCGCTCATCTGGGGAGGGCTGCACTACCGCTATATGCAGATCGCCCCGTATGCGGTGATGGTGAACGGCAAGATGATCGCCGTGCTTTCCTCCGAAGAGGAAGCCTGGCAAGCGTTGCAGCGCCTCCGCGAACAATACGCGGCACATGCGCCGGGCGTGGTGGTTTTCGAGGAGGGGGATGCGACGGTGAAGCCCGTCACCCGGCCGATGCCCGCCGATACGCTTGACGCTGCCGTGAAGAAGCTGGACAAGGCGTTGACCGTATCGCTGCAGGGCGAGGGCATCTTCGTCAACCAGGTGCCGATGGTGATGCTGGCGTCCAAAGAAGAGGCGGCGAAAACGATCTCGCTCATGCTCGTGCGCGGGTTGGGGAATCGTAAAGGCATTCCCACCTTCAAGGAGCGGGTGATCATCAGCCCGCTGCGCCAGGAGCCCGACGATACGCATGTGGTGCCGGTGGCGACCCCGCAGCAGGCCGCGGAGATGCTGGTGCGCCCACCGAAGAAGCAGGTGCATACCGTGAAGAAGGGCGACAGCTTCTGGACGATCGCCAATGAGCACGGAATCGCGCTGGCCGAGTTGCGCAGGCTGAACCCCGGCGTCGATCACCGCACGCTCGATGTCGGCGACAAACTGAACCTGCCCGACTCCCCTTCGCCGGTGACCGTCATTATTCGCCCACCGTCGAAGCCGTGACGAATGGCGTGCTGCCCTCTGCATGGCGCGTGTATCTGTTTATATCCATTCTCCCCCGAGCCCCGGGAGATTTGCCGTATGCTCGCTGCTCGACCGGCAAGGAATGAAACGTGCGGACGGCGAATGTGTCTAAATCACCGAGGTACCTTCACTCATGCGTGACGCCGGGAGATTGCGCCTGCTGCCCATACTGCTGATCGTCCTGCTGTTGACCGCCCTGTTGCCGGCGGTGGCTGGAGGCGGGCCGCAGAACGTGCTGGTGGTGGTGAACGCCAACAGCCGCGAGTCGCTGGAGATCGGCAACCTGTATCGCCGCGCGCGCGGCATCCCCTACCGCCACGTCGTCACCCTCAGTGCCCCGACCGTGTCGCCGATCTCCTGGCAGACGTATTGCGATGAGATCGAAACGCCCATCCACACCTATTTACGCAACCAGCAACTGGCCGAGCAGATCACCTGCATTGTGCTCACGCGCGGTGTACCGCGTCAGGTGGCGGTGGAGAACGGGCGCGCGACGGCCAGCCTGCTGGCCGCCATGGTGCTGCGCGGCGAGGATGCGGCCGTGCCCACGAGGAAACCCAATCCGTATCTCGACAACGCGGTGGCCTTCACGCCGCGGCAGTTGTCGCTGCGCGGCATATACCTGGTGACCACCCTCGACGGTTTTGACAATGGCGATATAGCCCAACTCATTGAGCGTGGCAGCGCGGCGGACAGCACGGCGGCCGCGGGTTTGTTCGCCTTTCAGACCAGTGCTCAACTCTCGCTGGAGAAGCTGGGCAACGCGGCGGACCTGTTGGTGCAGCAGGGGTACCAGGCTGAAGTGCTGAATGCGCCGCCGGCGGCAGACGCCCCGCTGGCGGGTTATCTGTCTGGCGGGATTTACAGCGGATTGAGCCAAGAGACGATTCTCGCCGGGACGTATGTCCCCGGGGCGCTGGTCGATATGGCGCAGCCGTACGGCGCTGCGCCCAACAACTTTGACGAGAGCATCCCGCCGACGTTCCTGCCGATAAGCTGGTTCGTGCGCGCGGGCGCCACCGGCGTGCACGGTACGGTGGGGGACCCGGGCCTCAACAGCCTGCCTGCCGTCGCCCGGCCGCAGACGCTGCTGGATCGCTACACCCGGGGATTTTCGCTGGCCGAGGCGTATTATGCCGCCATGCCGTACCTCGCCTGGCAGAATGTGGTGATCGGTGACCCGCTGGCCGCGCCGTACGCCAGGCGGCCGGTCGTCGCCGTGGAGAGCGACCTCTCCACCGTGACGGGGTTGATGCCGGTCCGCGTATCGGCAACGGCTGCCTCGCGCAGTGCTTCGGTCAGCCGCATCGACCTGTACATTGACGATCGCTTTGCTGAAACGCTCTACGATCCTGCGGGCAATATCATCCGCCTGCGCGTCGGGGAATGCGTTGTGGACTACACCATTCCAGCAGGCGCGACGCTGCGCGCCGTGCTCGATGGTCTGGCCGAGGCGGTGAACGCCAGCCCGGATTTGCAGGGACCGCGCGGCGTGCGCGCCGCACCGGTGTACCGCACGTCATCCGTGCAGGTGACTGCGCGTACGCCGGGACAGGAGGGGAATGCGCTCCCCATCCTCGTCGAGGTGGAAGGGGTGGCGGACAAAGAGACGGCGGTGGTCGCGCGCACGCTTGGCGGTTTACTGCAGGGTGGGGGACAGGCGCCCACGCCCGCGCGCGCCACGCTCTCCTTCCTGGGCCGCGTCATCAAGCCCGGTGATGAGGTGGAAGTGCATATCCAGCGCAACCGCATCGTCTATCGCGTACCGCCGGAGCAGCCGGGCATCGCCGCGCTGCTCGACGGTCTGGTGCAGGCGATCAATGCCTCGCCCATCCTCCAGCAACCGTACGGGGTGGTGGCCTACCGCGATCCGCAGGGCATGCCCTTCATCGTGCTGGAAGCGCGCTCGCCGGGTGAGCAGGGCAACCAGATTCCCGTTGAAATATCCGTGCGGCCCACGGAGGGATCGCAGTTGCGCGCGTATCCGGAGATGCCCACCTACCTGGCCGGCGGGCATGACGGCAGCGCCGCCAGTCAGACCGTTTTGGTGCAACTGGGGGCGGCCACGGCGCGCGGCATCTATCTGCTCGACTCGACGGCGTTGGCTGATGGCAGGCACACGCTGCGCGCGGTGGCGTACGACAATTCCCCCGCGCAGGTGCAGAGTTGGCTGGTTGCGCCATTCACCGTGACGAATCTGGCGGAGCCGCCGGTGGTCCACCTGCCCTCCGCGCTGCCCCCCTGCACCGGCGAGGTGGAAGTGCCCATGACCGCCGCCGCCTCGGTCACGCGGGTCGATCTTTTTGTCGACGGGCAATTGCTCGGCTCGGATACCGAAGCGCCGTTCAGCATGCGCCTTCCGCTCGCCGGGCTGGGGCACGGCGTGCACGACCTGCATGCCGAGGGGTTTGATGCGCAGGGGCACAGCTACGTCACCGCGACCGTGCCGTTGCAGGTGCTTGTGCCGCCCGAAGTGACGCGCATCAACCCCGATCACACCATCCAGGCGGGAGGGACCACACACCGCATCAGCGGATCCGGCTTTCTCCCCGGCTGCACCGTGCGGTTGGCGGGCGTGCCCGCGCGACAGGTGACCTGCGTGAGTCCTAACCTGTTGCACGTGGTCAGCGATGCCGGTCCCATTCGCCGCGGCTGGGTGGAAGTGGCCAACCCTGACGGCTTGGTGGGCACGCTGGCCAGCGGCTTCGAATATTACGTGCCCCGGGTGGCCGATGTGCAGATCACCCCCGACCGCGATGTGCTCGCCCCCGGCCGCACGGCGCTCTTCACCGCGCAGTGCTTCGACCAGTTTGGGCATCCGCTGGCCGCGAAGATCACCTGGTCGGCCTCGGGCGGCGTCATCACCCCGCATGGCGAATTCACCGCCATGCCACTCGGCCAGTATCGCATCCGCGCGCACCACCCCGATCGCGAACGTCCATGGGAAACGATCGTCACTGTCGGCAACGAACCGCTGGGCGATGGGCAACTGCGCCAGTGGCTGGTGCTCGGGCCTTTCGCCGACCCTGACGGCACAGGGCTGGAAGCATCGCTGCTGCCCGAGTCGGCGATGGCTCCGGCGCATGGTGAGCAGCAGGGCGACGCCGTCTGGAAAAGCGTCTACGCGGCCAACGATTTTGTCGATCTGACCAGCGCATTTTCCCCCCATATCCGCACGGTGGCCTACGCGCATCTCTACCTGCATGCGCCGCGTGAGGTTGAAGCCACACTGGTCTTCGGCTCCGACGACGGCATCCGCCTCTGGTGGAACGGCGAGATGCAATACAGCCTGCGCACCCGTCGTGCGGCCGACCCCAACCAGGGCCGGGTCGCCGTGACGCTACGCCAGGGATGGAACCGCCTGCTGGTAAAAGTGGATCAGGCCGAGGGGCGCTGGGGCTTCTTCATGCGCCTCGTGCCCGCCGCCGGTTCCTCGCTCGTCGGCGTCACTTACGCGCTCGACCGGCCATGAGCGCATTCGGCGCTTTTTCCCCGGCGAAATTTCTGGTACAATCTGCGCCGGAAAGAGGAAACGCTATGTTCCGCATGACCGTGGAAAATCACTTCAGCGCCGCGCACGTGATCTGCGACTATCCCGGCCCCTGCCGGCAGTTGCACGGGCACAACTACCGCGTGGAGGTGCACTTGGAGGGCGAAGAGCTCGATGCGCTCGGCATGCTCATTGACTATGTCGAGGTGAAGCGCGCGCTGGAGCAGGTCCTCGATCCTCTCGACCACCAATTCCTCAACGAACTGCCGGAATTTTCCGCCATGCAGCCCACCAGCGAGCAGATCGCCCGCCTCATCTACGGCCGCCTCAAAGACGCCCTGCTCACCACTGACGACCTCCGTCGCCGCGTCCGCCTCGCCGACGTCACCGTCTATGAGAGCGAGCGCCAAGGCGTGGGGTACGGCGAGTAACCCGACGACAGGGGATGACTCTCACCTTCCTAAACTGTACAAGACCAACCGTTATGGGGAAATTCCATGCGCACGAAATCGACGAACCGCTTCATTACTCGCCACCTGGAAACCAAAGACGTCGTCCGCGCGACGATCGTGCGAGCAGAGGTGCTGGAGGCATCGGACAGCACGTTGCTGTTGAAGACCACCGCCATCCGCGCCATGCGCCAGCGCATCTCCTCCGCCGATATGGAGATGATCAACCAGTTTGAGCGCTCACGCCTCGGTGTGGAGATGGAGGGACGCCTGCGGCTGGATCTGGTGAGCGGCGACGTGCTTCGCGTGCGCTATGCCGAGGGCGATGCCGTGCCGGAGAATCCCACCGCGATGGTGGTCGGCACGCTCCCTCCGCCAGCCCAGTGCACCTTCGACCTGCAGACAGACGCCAAGCCGTTCTTCAACGGCCCGGCGGAGTTGGGGGCGCGGCTGACCATCACCACCGAGGCGCTGACGGTGCTGGTGCTGCTCGATCCGTTCCGGATGGAAATACGCGACCGTTCTGGCACTCTGCTCTGCGGCATCGGCGGTCCTGAAAAGAACAATTTTTGCTTCTGGGATTCCTATAACACCGGCCTCTGCCGCGCAGGTGCCGAGGGGACGCCAGTGGCGGTGGAAAGTATCGATCTCTTCCCCGACATGGCGGTCTTCGGCCTGGGTGAGAAGTTCATCAAGCTGAACAAGGTGGGGCAGACCATCGACGTGAACATGGACGACACGCTGGGCGTTATCACACCGCGTTCGTACAAAAATATCCCGTTCTTCCTCACCACCCACGGCTTCGGCGTCTTTTTCAACCACTACGCGCAGATGACCGTCTGGGTAGGCAGCATGGCTGCCACCGACGTGCAGGTGGCCGTCGACGACGACTTCCTCGATTACTTTGTGTTCACTGGCAGCATCAAAGAGATCCTCGCGCGTTACGCCGATCTCACCGGCAAGAGCGTGCTGCCGCCGAAGTGGTCATTCGGGTACTGGCAGAGTAAACTCAGTTACCACACGGCGGTGGAGACGCTGGAGGTCGTGCGCAAGATGCGCGAGGCGCGGCTCCCCATGGATGTCATCCACCTCGACACTGACTGGTTCCGCACCCCCTGGCTGTGCGACCTGGTTTTCGATGATGAGCGTTTCCATGACCCGGCCGGCTATATCCGGCAACTTAATGCCCTTGGTGTCCAGCTCTCCGTATGGCAGCTCCCTTACCTGCCCGAAGGCACGCCACTGTTCGAGGAGATTGAGGCGGTGGATGGCTTTGTGAAGGATGCCGAGGGGGAGATCTATAACGTGCATATCTGCTTCACGCCGGGCTTCTCCGGCGTGGTGGGGGTGGTCGATTACACCAATCCTGCGGCGGTGGACATACTCACGGCATATTTCCGCCGACTCTTCCGCCTGGGTGTGAAGGTGATCAAAACGGACTTCGGCGAGTCGGCGCCGAGCGATGGCATCTATCACGACGGCACGCCAGGCCGCCACATGCACAATGCCTATCCCCTGCATTATAACCGTGCGGTATCGCAGGTGACGTCAGAGGAAACGGGCCACGGCCTCGTGTGGGCGCGTTCGGCATGGGCGGGGAGCCAGCGGTATCCAGTACACTGGGGCGGCGACAGCACGCCGAATTATTTCAACATGACGCCGCAACTGGAGGGTGGGCTATCGTTCGGCCTGTGCGGCTTCCCTTTCTGGAGTCAGGATATCGGCGGCTTCCTGGGCAGCAGCAACGACCGCCTGCTCACACGCTGGCTGCAATGGGGTGTCTTCCTCTCCCATGCGCGCATGCACGGTACGGGCGACCGCGAACTCTATGCCTTTGCCCCGGAGACGGTGCGCATCTGCCGCGAGTTCTTGAACTTGCGCTACCGCTTGTTGCCGTACATCTACGGGATGGGGGCGCGCTGTGTGGAGACAGCGCTGCCCATGGCACGGGCGCTGGTGGTGGAGTACCAGGACGATCCGACAACCTGGAACCTGGGCGACCAATACCTGTTTGGCGAGAGCCTGCTCGTCGCTCCCATCATGGATGACGGCACGCGCCGCCGGGTGTACCTGCCGCAGGGCGTGTGGACGGACTGGTGGACGCATGGGCGCATGCCGGGCGGATGCTGGATCGAGGTCGAGGCACCGCTGGACCGCATGCCGCTCTACATCCGTGAGGGCGGGCTCATCCCCCTCGGGCCCGTGCAGCAGTATGTCGACGAGCAGCGCACCGAGGTGGTAGATCTCCTCGTCTCCCTCTATGCCGGGAGCGGCCATACCCACTTCACCATCCCGGTGAATGACGAGTGGATCCCCGTCGACTACGTCGCGGATGCCGGACGTCACACACTCACCATCGGCGAGACGGCGGTGGAGTTCCGCGTGACGGTGTTGGGTGAAGGGACGCTGTCGGTGCAGCAGACGGCTGGCGTGTGATGCCCCGAACAATAAGCATGCCTTACGCCTTCACATACTCGGCGGTGACTACGGTGTGCAGACCGCCGCGCACGTTGAAGTCGCCGACCACCGTCATGCGGCGCGGGGCGCAGACCGCCACCAGGTCGTCGAGGATGCGGTTGATCACCGCTTCGTGGAACGCCCCTTCGTCGCGATACGACCAGAAGTAGAGCTTTAGCGCCTTCAACTCCAAACACCGGGCATCGGGCACATAGACGATGCGGATATCGGCAAAGTCGGGCTGTCCGGTTTTTGGGCATACGCAGGTGAATTCCGGGCAGATAATGTCAATGGTATAGTCGCGCCCCGGATTGGGGTTGTCGAAAGTTTCCAGCGTTTTTGAGGGTTGCGTCGACATATGCTCTCCAGCGTTGCGGTCTCGCGCGCGATGCGCCTCGTTATTATGCCATGTTTTTCTCTCGTCGTCTTCCCCGCGCGTCGCCGGGGTAGTATGGGTGTTGAGATGTGGGGAAAAGGAGCACGGCGATGACCTGGATTTATCAGTGCAGCATGGAAGGGCAGACCTTTGCGGCGGATACCAAGGAGCACCTGGTGGAGAAGGTGCAGCAGCATGCGCAGCAGTTTCACGCGTTGAGCCTGACGCACGATGAGGCGCAGGAGATGGTGGAGCGCCATGCGACCCAGGTAAGGTGAATCAATCGCGCGGGCGGGGCAGCAGCCCTTCGTAATAGCCGATGCGGATGTCGTCGAGGAAGGCGGCCACGATTTCCGCATCGACTTTGGCGGTGGTCAGTACTTCGTGGACGAAGGCGAGGCTGGCTTCCAGTTCGACATGCACCACGCCATCGACGCCCATGGCCAGGAATTGGGCGGTCTCCTGGTCGGTATGGCTGCGCAGCAGCAGGCGCATTGCGGGGTTGAGGCGGCGCAGGTTATTGGCGATCAGGCGTACGGCCTGGCGCTCAGAGGCGACGATCACCCCCAGGGTGAAATGGCCCGCGTCGATGCGTTCTAACAGACGGGGGTTGGCCGCATCGCCGTAGACCGCACGGATGCCACGCCGTCGTAGCGACTGCACCGCCCCGCGATCGATATCGACGACCAGGAAGGGTACGCGGAAGGTATCCAGCGCCTGTACCAGCGTGCGGCCCACGCGCCCGAATCCGCAGAGGAGCACTGAGGTCGTGCCATCCAGCGTGAGCGGTGCAGGGAGTTCATCAGCTTCTTCCGCACGCCACCCCATGCCGACCCCGCGTTGCTGCAGGCGTGAGTAACCCCAGCGCACCGCCGGCAGCAGGATGGGCGTGAGCGCGATGGAGACGATGGCCAGCGCGAGCACGGTGGCGTGAATGGCGGGGGAGATGACGCCCTGCACCAGTGCCTCCCGTGAGATGACGAAGGAAAACTCGCCGACTTGCGAGAGGCTGACCCCGGCAATGAGCGCGGTGTAGGGATGATAGCGCAGGGCGACCAGCACCCCGAAGATGATGAGCGATTTACCGACCACCGCGGCGATGAGCAGCACCAGCGCCAATGCCCCCAGCCCCAATACCACTGCCGGATCGAAGAGCATGCCGAGCGAGACGAAAAAGAGCAGGCCGAACAGGTCGCGCAGCGGGATGACCTCCGCCAGTACGGCCTGGCTGTAGAGCGATTCGCTGATGACAATGCCGGAGAGGAATGCCCCCAGCGCGTAGGAAAATCCGATGAACCCGCTGAGGATAGCCCCGCCCAGCGACAACACAACCACGGTGGGCAGGAAGATCTCGCGCGAGCCGGAAGCCGACGCCCAGTTAAGGATGATGGGAGCCACCCAGCGCGCGAGCACGATGACCCAGACCACCAGCAGCAGCGCCTTGATCAGGTCGATCCATAACAGCAGATAGGAATCGGGACCGCCCGCCTGCGCCAGGAAGGGCACCGTGCTGATCAGCACGACCGCCATCAGGTCTTGCATGATGGAGATGCCCAGCGCGGCGCGGGCGAATTTTGTGTGGAATTCACTGGCTTCGCCCAGCAGGCGTACCAGCACTACCGAGCTGCTCAAGGCCACCGCATAGCCGAGAATGAGGCTGACGAAGGGCGGCAGGCCGAAGAGCCAACCAACGATCACGCCCAGCACGATGCTGAGGGTGATCTGCAGTAGTCCCCCGCCGATGGCCGCCAGGCGTACTTCGAGCAGGTTGCGCAGCGAGAGTTGCACCCCCAGCGCGAACATGAGCAGCACCACGCCGACATCGGCGAAAAACGGCACATCCGCCGCGCGCTGTACCAGCCCGAGCCCATTCGGGCCGATGAGGATGCCGGCGAGCAGATAGCCGATGAGCGGGCTCTGGCGCAGGCGGCGGGCGAGCACCGCGAACAGCAACCCCGCGGTAAAGATGAGCACGGTGTCGATGAGGAGCGTGTTGACCTCGATAGGGAACCATTCCGCCATGCGTCTTCAGTATAGGCAGTGCCGGCGCGCGCGTGCGTGCCGGGCATCGGCCATCGCATGGTACGGCGGGCAATTGACTGGCCTTTGCACCGGAATATGCGGTATACTGCCGGGCACGGGAGGTTGGTGAGCGCATGTCCGGTTATCTTGAGATGGCGGTTGCCGCGGCGCGCGCGGCGGGGGCCATTCAACGCGAGGGGTGGCGCAAAGCGGTGACGGTGCGCGAGATGAGCCGTCACGATATCAAGCTGCAGACGGATGTGGACTGCGAGACGGTCATCCGCCGCATGCTGGGCGACGCCTTTCCCGAGCATGCGGTGCTGGGTGAAGAAGGCGGCGGCATGATTGCGGAGGCGCAGCCGACGTGGATTGTCGACCCGCTGGACGGCACGGTGAACTTTTCGCGGCAGATCCCGCATTTCTGCACGAGCATTGCCCTGCAGGTCGCGGGGCGTGCGGTGGTGGGCGTGATTTATGATCCGCTGCTCGATGAGTGCTTCACTGCGGAGGCGGAGCAGGGGGCTTTCCTGAACGGCGAGCCGATCCACGTCAGCACGGCGCAGGGGCTGGAGGAAGCGCACATCGCCATCGGATTTTCAAAGTACGTGGAGAATATCCAGCGCGCGGTGGGCGAGATCACGCAATTGGCTTCCGCCGTGCGCAAGGTGCGCATGCTGGGAGCGGCAGCGCTGGACCTGGCGTATGTTGCGGCCGGACGGTTGGACGGTTTCCTGGAGTACGGCCTGCACCCCTGGGACATCGCCGCGGGCACGCTGCTGGTGCGCGAGGCGGGCGGTCGCGTGCATGTTGCCGCCGCTCCGCTGGATACCTGGGATGTGCGCGCCGACAACGGGCGTGTCTGGTAGCTGTGTTATGGCTGCCCGGCCAGCCAGGCGTCCCATACGGTGTCGCGGGCAAAATCCAACGCTGAATACTGCGTGTCGGAGATGGCGTAGTCCTGCGGCGCGGGGACGTAGATGCTGATGCCGTGTGCCGCCGGGTGCTGTGTGCCGTGCACATTAGTCACGACCAGGCGCTCCACCGCCGCCATCACGCCATCGGTTGCCGCGCGCACTTGCGCATCGTCCACGGTCGCGCGGATGCGCGCAGCGTAATCGTAGAGGTCTTTATACTCGATGTACGCGAAATGTTCGGCAGCATCGCGCGCATCGGTCAGTGCGGCGCTGTGCGCGGGAGCCGCCGCCAGTAACGCTTGCCCCAATGCATCCACCGCCTGCGCCACTCCGCCCACCTCGCGCATGTCAAGCACCGATTGTGTGATGTTGGAATTGGTCCCGTAATAGCGGAGCATCTCGGTGGCCAGCGTGTCGCCCAGTTCGCGCGGCGTCATGGTGGGGCGGGCGACCAGGCGCTCCAGCCAGTAGTGATAGGGATAGCCATGGCCCGGCGGGCTCTCCTCAGAGCCGACCAGAAAATCGCAGGAGTCGCGCATCTGGTAGGCGATCTCCAGCATCTGCATGAGCGACGCGTCGAAAGCGATGACGTCAAGGCGTGGCGTCGCCTGTACGGCTCCCGGGAGGTCCACGGTGCGGATGAACGCGCCGGAGGAATCGTCGAAGGATACCCCGCGCGTGGGCGCGCTCGACGTGCGCCCACGCCACCCAGACCCATGATTCCAGATAATGAGCAGGTAGTGCTCGGCGGGGAAGGTGGATTGCCCCCAGGCGATGAACTCACGCAGTGCCGCGGGATCTCCCATATCGATTTCGCCTATCTCTTCCAGCACCGGCGAGGTGATGGTATTCACATTATCGTCATAACGGATGAGGAAGCGCTTTGCACCCGTCCAATCGCCGTCGGTGGCGTCAAATCCGGCGGCGCGGTCCATCTGCACGACGACGCTGACGGCATCACCGGCGGCGACGGCTTCCATTTCGTTCATGTTGATCATGCCGAACTGTTCCAGGTCATTGTCGGCATTCATGTAGACAAGCACCGTCCACCGGCGTTGGTGAACGGTATCCGCCGCGCGATTGAGATTGACGGTGTTGTTGGACGTTACCGTGATGGGGAGGGAGAGGCCGGGAAGATTGCCGTAGGCGATAGTAAGTGTATGCGCACCGGCGGGGATGCCGCCCAGCACAAAATGCCCCCGGGCATCGGCGGTGGCGGTGAGGGGCAGCCCGAGCACGCGC